>DDPP01000096.1 GCA_002342255.1 Micrococcales bacterium UBA2465 | reverse complement strand
GACGACATCATCAACGACTGGCACACCACTCCAGAGTCAGGCCGTATCACAGCATCTAACCCATGTTCTGAATACATGCACCTAGACAACTCTTCATGTAACTTGGCTAGCTTGAACCTCCTGAAGTTCCTAAACCCAGATGGTTCTTTCGATGCAGAGAAGTTCACCAAGGCAAGCGAATTAATCATCACTGCGATGGACATTTCAATCTGCTTTGCTGACTTCCCAACCGAGAAGATTGGTGAGACCACCCGCGCATATCGTCAGCTAGGTATTGGTTACGCCAACCTAGGGGCGTTGCTTATGGCAATCGGTCTTCCATACGACTCAACCGAAGGTCAAGCTCTTGCAGCTGCAATCACATCTTTGATGACTGCTGCTTCATACCGCAGATCTGCTGAACTTGCTGGCGTTGTTGGAACCTACGAAGGTTACCCACAGAACAAAGCCGGTCACGACAGAATCATGCGCAAGCACGAAGCCGCTAACGCAAACATTCGTGCTGTTACCGAAGTTGACCGTGCCGTCCTAGAAGCTGCAACTCGTCAGTGGTCATTGAACACCGAAATCGGAAACCGTAACGGTTGGAGAAACTCACAGGCTTCATTGCTTGCTCCTACCGGAACCATCGGTTTCATGATGGACTGTGACACCACCGGTATCGAACCAGACTTCTCATTGGTCAAATACAAGAAGCTATCAACTGGTGGATCGATGCAGATTGTTAACCAGACAATCCCATTCGCACTGCACCGTCTTGGCTACTCACAGGAAACCATCGAAGCAATCATTGATTACATCGGAACCAATGGTCACGTCGTTGATGCACCAGGACTCAAGAAGGAGCACTACGCAATCTTCGACACCGCTGTTGGTATTCGCGCAATCGAACCAATGGGTCACGTTCGAATGATGGCGGCAGTTCAGCCGTTCCTATCAGGAGCTATCTCCAAGACTGTGAACATGCCAGAAACTGCAACGGTTGAAGAAGTCAAGGAAATTTATTTCCAGGGCTGGAAGATGGGGTTAAAGGCTCTAGCCATCTATCGCGACAACTGTAAGGTAGGTCAGCCACTTAGCGATGCAAAGGCTAAGACTGAAACCAAGCCAGCGGCAACTGCCACAACAGCTACTGAACTATCACACCCAGTTCGTAAGCGTCTGCCTAAGTCACGTCCTTCTTCAACCACTTCATTTACTGTTGGTGGGGCAGAAGGTTACATGACTGCAGGAACTTACCCTGATGGTGTGCTAGGTGAGGTCTTCCTAAAACTCGGCAAGCAGGGTTCAACTCTTGCTGGTGTAATGGATGCATTCTCGATCGCAGTTTCAATTGGTTTGCAGTATGGCGTACCGCTAGAGACTTACGTTCAGAAGTTCACGAACTTGTCATTCGAACCAGCAGGTTTGACTGACGATGCAGACATCCGCATGGCTAAGTCGCTTATGGACTACATTTTCCGTCGACTAGCTCTTGACTACCTACCGACTGAGACTCGTCAGGCACTGGGCATAAACACCGCGGCTGAGCGTTCTGCGGCGCTTGATGCATCAAATGCTTACCCAACAATTGAGGCAGCTCCAGCGGTTGCTGAGCCGGTTGTTGAGGCTAAGCCAGTGGTTGTGGAACTCAAGATCGAAGAAGTGAAGTCCGAGCCAGCTCGTGCAGTTCACTCTTCAGCTGAATTGTTCGAAATGCTCCAGGGAACTGAATCAGATGCTCCACTGTGTTTCAACTGTGGTATTAAGATGCGTCCATCTGGTTCTTGCCACGTCTGTGAAGGCTGTGGATCAACCAGCGGTTGTAGCTAAACCCTAAAGAACTTGGGCCGGCACGTAATGATGCCGGCCCATTTCTTTATATCTCGAAGGGTAATCTTGTAATCGTGCTCTATCGCTTCCTTTTCAATCTTCTCCTCAGTCGGTTAGATCCTGAGCGGGCTCATTACCTTGGTGTTTTTGCAATTCAAGTTGCATCCAAACTTGGACTCACCAAACTAATGAAAAACAAAACAGCTAAAAGCATTAGTGTTATGGGGCTCGAATTTGCCGGAGAGTTTGGTTTAGCAGCGGGTTTTGATAAAAACGGTAAATGGATTCAAGAACTTGGTGAGATTGGTTTTTCTCACGTTGAAATTGGAACCGTTACCGCAATAGCTCAACCTGGAAATGAAAAGCCAAGACTATTTAGGTTGAAGGCAGATCGCGCTCTAGTTAACCGAATGGGATTCAACAATGAGGGTGCAGCGGTTGTTGCAAGGAGATTGCAAGCCTTGCGAACGTCGAAGAAGAAGCTGCCCGTGATCGGCATCAATATCGGTAAAAGTAAGGCTGTTGAACTAGAAAATGCGGTTCAGGATTATTCAACCAGCGCCAAACTCTTGTCACCATACGCGGATTATTTAGTAGTAAATGTTTCATCACCAAATACTCCAGGACTTCGTTCGCTGCAGGAAATCAAATCCCTAAAACCTATTTTGGAAGCAGTTCTAAATCAAGCAAATGCAAAACCTGTTTTAGTTAAGATAGCTCCAGATTTAGCCGACCAAGACATTGCTGATATTTGCAAGTTAGCCGAAACTATGGGGTTAGCTGGGGTTATAGCCACCAACACTACGATTACTCGCAACAACTTGAAATCACCGAATGTTGCAGCTGCCGGTGCCGGAGGACTTTCGGGCGCACCTTTGAATCAAAGATCAATTGAAGTCTTAAAGTTGATTCGGAAGTCTGTCGCAAAAGAATTTGTGGTTATCTCTGTTGGGGGAGTTGAAACTCGCGAGCAAGTCTTGGAAAGAGTAAAAGCCGGTGCAAACCTTGTTCAGGGTTACACCGGCTTTGTTTACTTCGGGCCGTTTTGGGCTAGAAGACTAAACTAAACGAGCCTCAGGAGCTTTTGTCTCTCTTGGGTCACTGACGATAATAGGCTTCAGGATCTCAGTAACCTTGTCCATAATCTCTTGCGGAATCTCAACACCGACTGCACCAATGTTGCTGGTGATTTGTTCTGGTGAGGTGGCACCAACAATTGCGCTTGAGACATTCTTGTTCTGTAAAACCCAGGCCAGTGAGAACTGAGCCATAGTTATGCCAAGTTCATCAGCCAAAGGCTTGAGTTGCTGAACGCGAGTTAGGACGTCGTCAGTTAGCAGCTTCTGTATGAATGAGTTAACTTTTTCATTAGCCGCTCTTGAATCCTGTGGAAGGGGTTGACCAGGAAGGTACTTACCGGTTAACACGCCTTGAGCCATCGGTGACCAAACAATTTGGCTGACACCCAACTCTTCGCAAGTTGGAATTACCTCTGTCTCGATAACACGCCACAACATTGAATATTGTGGCTGGCTTGAAATCAGTTGGAAGCCCATTTCTTTAGCGAGTTTGTGGCCAGCTCTGATCTGCTCTGCGTTCCACTCGGACACACCGATGTATAGCGCTTTACCTTGACGAACGATGTCGGCAAATGCCTGCATGGTTTCTTCCAGCGGTGTTTCAACGTCGTAACGATGAGCTTGATAAAGATCCACGTAATCCATCTGCAAGCGCTTCAGTGAGCCGTTGATGGATTCCATGATGTGTTTGCGAGATAAACCAGTGTCATTAGGCATGCGCTGTGCTACCGGCCAGTAGACCTTGGTAAAGACTTCGATACCTTCTCGTCGCTGACCCTTGAGTGCCTCTCCTAGGACAGATTCAGCAGCTTGGTTAGCATAAACATCTGCGGTGTCGAAAGAGGTAATACCGCCGTCAAGCGCTGCGTGCACAGTGGAGATTGCTCTCTCGTTTTCAATTTGAGTTGCATGGGTGAGCCAGTTTCCATAAACCAATTCACTTACTTTGAATCCGCTGTTGCCAAGGTACCTGTATTTCATTCCATCTCCTGTTGTTAGTTGATTAGATATTTTGCTAAATCCTGAACTTTGCTATGAAGCCTTGGAACCCAATCCGCTTGTTCCGGTTTCATCAATACGCTTCTAAGAATTCTTGCACTTGCCGCGTCTTCGCGGAAGTTGAAACCTCTTGCTTGAAGCTGGTTAGGCTTTACCACATAGGTCGCTAAATGTATTTGATCAGGTCGCGCACCTTGTGCTGAGCGCACTAAGAGCTCATGTGAAACATAATCGAGTTTCGTCATTGAGTCGACTCTCGGAAGATAAGTAAGAATGTCAAGTTCAGGTTTTTGGTAGGGCTGGAGCGAATCGGAATCCTTTAATGATTCGTACCAGTTAATCGCAGCCTGTCTGGTCGGAATTAGTGCAGCGCCTAATCCTTGTTCGGTGAGTGGGAAAAGTTTCAAAGTTGCCCAAATTGCAGCTGCTGATGCTCCGGCTCTTGAACATTCCAGTTGAATCTCACCGAAATGTAAATCGTCGGAAATGAAGTAGGTGTAAGGGGAGTCGTGTTTGTAGAATTTTCCGATACCTAGATCTTTAAAGAAAACAGCTCCGCTACCGTAAGGCTGCAACCCATGCTTGTGCGGATCAACAACAATCGAATCGGCATCTTTTAGAGCCGCATAGTGCCTGGCGGTTTCCGGCTCTAGATGATTTTCAGCGATTAATTTGAAAAAACCACCGTAAGCAGTGTCGACGTGAACTCTTGCGCCGTATTCCTTAGCTAGTCGAACTATGTCAGCCAAAGGATCTACTGCGCCTAGTCCGGTTGTGCCCAGGGTTGCCACAACTGTTCCAATTGACCCAGTTTTTAGTTGAGCCTCCAGGGATTCCATGTCCATACGTCCGGTATTGTCTGCCGGAATTGAAACATTGGTGGTTCCTAAAACTTCAGACATACGAGAGTGGGTGTAGTGGGCATCGGCGGAGTGAGCTATCTTCTTCGTTGGTTGCAACTCTCTGGCAATCCAAAGCGCTTCCAGGTTTGCTGTTGTTCCACTCCAAGTTAGGTGCCCTAGAAATTCTTCTGGGTATTCAAACATGGCAGCTAGCTGTTTTAGAACTTCACGTTCCATCACCGTCGTGGCGGGGGAGGCATCAATTGAATGGTTATTTGGATTAATCATCATGGTTGCCAAATATGCGGCAACCGCAACAGGATGGGGAGATTTCAACATTTGGGCGGCATAGTTCGGGTGGAAGTATGGGAAGTTATCTTCCAACCGGTCTGTCAACTCTTTTAGAACTGCCTCAGCTTTGGCCTGTTCAGATCTCAAGCTTGGGTGAACCTCAAAAGGACCGAAACTGTCTTTCAGCTCCTCTATAGCCGTAACTACCTGATTGATAAGGGTTGGTAAATGTAGGCCGTTAGGTTCAGCCACAGTTGACTCCTTCGTGAACCGGTGGGTTAATAGAACTAGTTTTTGTTTCGTTTTACTGGTTTTGGAATTCGCAAAGCTTTAGGTTGCATTCCTCGCATCATAAGGTAAAGCCAGGTTCCACGCTGAACTTTCTTTTCAGACGGCATTTTTTCCAAAATTGTTTTACGAACTTTGAAGAATAAGAAACTAACTTCAATGATGCTGATAGCCAAGGCAGCAAACATCAAGAGAGATACAGATTCCTGTTGACTCTTACTGATCACAAAGCTTGAGATTAAGAACAGAATCATAATGAACATCAGGAGCTCTACAAAAGTGAAACGCGAGTCGAGCACTTCGCGAGCAATTTTCCGCTGCGGCCCTCTGTCTCTAGGCAATAGGTAACGTTCATCTCCGCTCATCATGGCTACTCGAGCTTTATCCCTAGCTTCAGCCTGCTGCTTTCTCATAGCGGCTTTGGCTTCTTTGCTTCGATTACCAACTATTGGTTTTAGATTGGCGGCTTCACGTTCTTTGCGAGTTGGGGTGGGGCGACCTTTACCGGTTGGTTTCGATTGGGAATCTTTTTTCGCTTCGGTCATTATGTCCTCTATTTTTGTCTTCCAATGATTTAGATTACTCTCATGACATTCTCCCCGAGCCCAAGTTCGCAACATCACATGACACCTGCAAGTGAGTTGGTAGCAAAGACCAGAGACTTAGTTGAGCAGGACTTCTCTAACCGATTAGCCGCATTAGGCCAATTGGTTCGTATTCCGGGCATAGCCTGGGATGCCTTTGACCCAAATGAGCTAGAACGAAGTGCTGAGGCGGTGGCTAAATTATTCCGAGACTCGGGAGTGTTTGACGAGGTTGAGATAAAGCGAGCAAGTTTTGAGGGGGTGCCTGGCGCTCCGGCTGTTTTAGCCTCCCGTAAGGCAAAAAATGGTAAGCCACATGTATTGCTTTATGCTCACCATGACGTCCAGCCTCCTGGCGACCCAGATTTATGGGAGACCCCTGCTTTTGAGCCAACTGCGAAAGATGGAAGAATCTATGGCCGAGGGGCTGCTGACGACAAGGCCGGGGTAATTGCACACCTGTCGGCAATTGAAACTTTGAAGTCCATAGCTGGCGGGGATTTCGACCTCGGTATTTCTATTTTTATCGAAGGAGAGGAAGAGGCAGGTTCTAGGACTTTTAGGCAGTTTTTAGACGAAAATAAGGAAAAATTGGCTGCAGATGCAATCATTGTTGCCGATTCGATGAACTGGTCTCCTGAAATCCCAGCCTTGACAGTAAGCCTCAGAGGTGTTGTTGCCTTAGACTTCAAGATTCGCACTATGGAGCACGCGGTACACTCGGGCATGTTTGGCGGAGCTATCCCAGATGCCATGATCCCAATGATTAAAGTTCTGGCTTCTCTTCACGATGAGAAGGGTAACGTGGCCATTTCAGGCTTAGAAACCTATAAATTCGAGGACCTGCCTTACACGGAAACCAATTTGCGTCAAGACAGCAGCCTTCTTCCCGAAGTTAGCCAGATAGGCGATGGTGGACTCATGGACAGGCTATGGGGAAAGCCATCGTTGACTGTTATCGGTATGGATGTTCCTTCGGTGGCTACGTCCTCAAATACCTTACAGCCATCAGTTTCGGCAGCGCTAAGTCTAAGAATCGCCCCAGGACAAGACCCGCTCCGGGCCTTGGAAGCACTCAAATCTCATATTTTGGCTGCTGTCCCGTTTGGTGCTGTGGTTGAATTCGGGAATATAGAGACGGGTAAACCATTTATGGCAGATTCGTCCGGCTGGGCGGCTCAAATGGCTAGAAATAGCCTTGCAGCAGCCTTTGGCAACCCTCCAGTGGACATCGGAATTGGCGGATCAATCCCGTTTATAGCTGATCTGACCGAGGTTTTCCCAGACGCTCAAATTCTGGTAACTGGAGTCGAGGATTCTGATTCCAGAGCTCACAGCCCAAATGAGTCCATAAATCTTTTGGGCCTGAAGAATGCAATGGTAGCCGAAGCTTTATTCTTGGTGGGCTGCAATGAATTGAAACAAGATTAGTTAGACTTGTATTTAGTAAGGAGAGCAAAATGACCGATACTTTGACTCATGGGCTAGAAATAACCGAGGCCGCTAAAGCTGAATTACGTCGCCACATTGAATCTGCCGATATTTCAGATCTTGAAGAGGGCCAAAAACTTCGCCTACGCGTTGAGATAAAAGTTGGCGGCTGTGCTGGTTTCCAATATTTGCCTTTCGTGCTTACACCAGAACTTCGTGACGGAGACCTGATTAGAGATTTTGATGGGGTAGAAGTAGTAGTCGATTACATGAGTGCACCTTATGTAAACGGAGCTACTTTCGATTTCGTTGACACTTTCCAAAAGCGTTCATTCGAGATTGATAATCCAAATAGCCAGGGAACCTGCGCCTGTGGATCATCTTTCAACTAAATTTTCAAATTAGTAAAGCCCACCTTCGGGTGGGTTTTCTTTATTAAACCCCCGTGTTTATTGGGGTAAATGACTATTTGACGGCCGAAGAAAGATTAGACTAGGGGTATCAACAAACATTATTGAAGGGTCGACTGTGCCTAAAAAGCCTCGATTTAGATGGGCAATTCTGCCTATTTCAGCATTGCTGATAGCAACTTTAACTGGTTGTTCCCAAGCTGAGTTATCCAGAGGTTTTTTGCCTGGAACCCCTGGTATCACCAACCACACCGACCAGATCACCAAGCTCTGGGTGGACTCTTGGTTAGTTTTGTATGCTGTTGGAATTATTGCCTGGGGTCTTATGTTCTGGGCAATTATCGTCTATCGCAGACGTAAAGGTGATCGCGAGATTCCGCCTCAGTTGCGTTACAACATGCCAATCGAAACCCTCTTTACCGTGGTTCCGTTCATTCTAGTTTTGGGTTACTTTGCCCAAACCACCATTGACATGCAAGAGATTGAGCGAAAGGTCGATAGCCAATATCGTATTGAAGTTATTGGAAAGCAATGGTCGTGGGACTTCAATTACACCAATGCAAATGTTTACGACAGTGGATTGCAACTTCCTGAGGATCAAAGCGAAGCAGAACTTCCCATTTTGTATTTGCCGGTTGGGAAAACAGTTGAAATCGACTTAACTTCCAGAGATGTAATCCACTCATTCTGGGTCATTGACTTCCTTTATAAGAAGGATGTTTTCCCAGGTTCGGTAAACCACATCTATTTCACGCCACAAAAAGTTGGCGAGTATAAGGGAAAGTGTGCCGAACTTTGCGGGGAGTTCCACTCGGCGATGTTATTCAACGTGAAAGTTGTTGACCAGAACACTTTTGATAAGCACATGAGCGACCTAAGAGCGCAGGGTTTCGTAGGACAGCTGACCGCAAATCCAAACGATCCCAACAACCTAAACCGTAACGGTAACCTTCCAGGTGACAACCCAAAGATTAGAGGCTAAGCAATGATTACCACAGCTAAGAAATCTAGAGGACGAATTGTCGTCGAGTGGTTGACCACTACAGATCACAAGAAGATTGGTTACCTATACCTAATTACCTCCGTAATTTACTTCATGATTGCCGGTGTAATGGCATTGATCATCCGCGCACAGTTGGCAATGCCAGGTTTGACCATTGTCGAAACCAAAGAGCAATATAACCAGTTGTTCACCATGCACGGAACCATCATGTTGTTGATGTTTGCAACACCTTTGTTTGCAGGTTTCGCCAACGTAATCATGCCGGTGCAAATTGGTGCACCAGATGTTGCGTTCCCAAGATTAAACGCAATTGCTTACTGGTTCTATTTCTTCGGTTCTTTCGTTGCGGTTGCGGGATTCTTTACACCTCAAGGTGCGGCTTCTTTCGGATGGTTTGCTTACGCGCCACTTTCGAACACAACCTTCTCACCAGGACTTGGTGGAGACCTTTGGGTATTTGGTCTAGCTCTTTCTGGATTCGGTACCATCATGGGTGGTGTTAACTTCATCACCACCATCATCACCATGCGAGCTCCTGGTATGACCATGTTCCGTATGCCAATCTTCACTTGGAACACTTTGGTAACTTCGATTCTTGTCATCATGTGTTTTCCACCTTTAGCTGCAGCACTTTTTGCACTTGGAGCAGATCGTAAGTTTGGTGCACACATTTTCGATCCAGCTAATGGTGGTCCTATGCTTTGGCAGCACTTGTTCTGGTTCTTTGGTCACCCAGAGGTTTACATTTTGGCTTTGCCATTCTTCGGAATCGTTTCAGAAATCTTCCCGGTATTCAGCCGCAAACCAGTTTTCGGCTACCGCACATTGGTTTACGCAACCATCGCTATTGCAGCTTTGTCCATGACAGTTTGGGCTCACCACATGTATGTCACCGGTTCAGTGCTTTTGCCGTTCTTCGCTTTCACAACAATGTTGATTGCCGTTCCTACTGGTGTTAAGGTTTTCAACTGGATTGGAACCATGTGGCGAGGTTCAATAACTTTTGAAACCCCGATGTTGTTCTCTTTGGGTTTCTTGACAACTTTTATCTTTGGTGGTTTGACCGGAGTTATCTTGGCTTCTCCAGCACTCGATTTCCATTTGAGTGATTCATACTTTGTGGTTGCCCACTTTCACTACGTTGTCTTTGGAACTGTGGTCTTTGCCATGTTTGGTGGTTTTTATTTCTGGTGGCCAAAGATGACTGGAAAGATGCTAAATGAACGACTAGGTAAGATTCACTTCTGGACTTTGTTCTTTGGTTTCCACATCACATTCCTAATTCAGCACTGGCTAGGTGTAATGGGAATGCCACGCAGATATTACAGTTACTTGCCTTCAGATGGCTTTACTTTGTTCAACCAGATTTCTACGTTCGGCGCAATCTTGCTTGGTCTTTCCATGATTCCATTCCTATGGAATGTTTGGATTACCCATCGCAAGGGTGTTCAGGTTGAAATGAATGACCCGTGGGGCTTTGGTCGTTCTCTGGAGTGGGCTACAGCTTCGCCATTCCCAAGGCATAACTTCACTTCAATCCCAAGAATTAGAAGTGAGTCTCCAGCTTTCGATCTAAATCATCCTGAGCATGCAGCTCCAGAAGCCAAAGAGTCGATCCAGAAAGTGAAGGCATAGGCTGTGAAGACTAATACCAAAATATTTATTTTGCTCACAGTTTTCTATGTCTTCGTGGCAATTGGCTATGCATACTGGTCCTATCAGGTTCAGCCAACTGGTAAACAAGAGATTGAGGTAATTGGGACCGCAGCGATTCTAATGCTCGCTATAATGACAAGCTTCATTGCCTTTTACTTTGGCAATACTGCTAAGAATTTCACTGGAGCTGAAGATAGGCCGGATGCCAACATTGAAGACGGTGAAGCTGAAATGGGGTTCTTTGCTCCTTGGTCCTGGTGGCCACTAATGCTAGGAATTGGCTCGACGATCTGTTTCACTTCTCTAGCAGTGGGTTGGTGGCTGTTCGTAATTGGATTGCCTCTTGCTCTGGTGGCTCTGATTGGTTTTGTTTTTGAGCACTCGAGAGGGTTACACGCCCACTAAGAAGTTGGAATTAACGTAATGCCCGCCAGCAGTTTGGCGGGCATTACGTTTACACTAGTTTACTTGCTTGCCTCGATAGCTTTCTGAACCTGCTCTTCGATTTCGTGAGCATGGTGCTGGTTAGCTTCGATTTCTGTTTGTGTTGCTGGACTTACTCTGTCGCCGAAGTAGAACCTGGAAACACGAGCCCGGAGTCTTGCACTAACAGTGATTTTTCCCTTGGCATTAGGGCGAGCCAGGGTAGGTTGGTAGTCCTTGAAGTCGACCAATTTGTATAAATCATGAGCATCCAAGGCTTCGTGAACCTCAATGTATTCGCCGTGTGGTAACCGAACAATTCTTCCGCTCTCACGGCCATGCAATGCAATCTCTCGATCCTTGCGCTGCAAAGCTAAACAGATTCGCTTGGTCACTATGAACGCAACAAATGGCAACACAATTAGAGAAATTTGCATGGAAATAAGAACTTGGTTCAAACTCATTTTGAAGTTAGTTGCGATCAAGTCCGTGCTAGCTCCTGCCCAGAGCACTGCATAGAAGGTAACTCCAGCAGCACCGATAGCAGTTCTTACTGGAGCGTTTCTTGGCCTATCCAGAACGTGGTGCTCACGCTTGTCTCCGGTAACCCAGTTTTCAAAGAAAGGATAAATTGCTACCAAAGCCAGGAATACCAAGCTGACAACTAACGGAAGGAGAATATTGGTCGATACTGTGTAGTCACCAATCATGAATTCAATACCGGTTGGTGCAAGACGAAGAGCACCATCGAGCCAACCGATGTACCAGTCGGGCTGAGTACCTGCAGANNACGATGAAGAAGAAGCCACCTGCTTTTGCAACATAAACCGGCATCAATGGATAACCAACCACGTTGGTGTCTTTTCGTCCTGGACCCGAGTAGTGAGTGTGTTTGTGAACCACCAACATGACAAGGTGCAGAGCTAGGAAGACCAAAATAAGTGCTGGGATGAGCATGATGTGGAGCGCATACAGTCTGCCAACAATTGCAGTTCCCGGGAATTCACCACCGAATAGCAAAGATGAAATCCAGGTTCCGATAAAGGGAACGCCCTTGATCATTCCATCGATAATTCTCAGACCGTTACCTGAAAGCAAGTCATCTGGTAGTGAGTAGCCGGTGAAACCTGCACCCATTCCTAAGACAAAGAGCACGAATCCGACAACCCAGTTGAGTTCTCTTGGCTTGCGGAATGCGCCCGTGAAGAAAACTCTAAGCATGTGTAAACCAGCTGCAGCTACGAATAGCAAAGCTGACCAGTGGTGCACCTGACGCATTAGCAAACCACCGCGAACTTCAAAAGTGATGTAAAGGCTTGACTCATAGGCCTTCGACATGTGAGCACCTTTGAGCGGAGCATATACGCCGTTGTAAGTGGTCTCAGCCATTGACGGGTCGAAGAAGAAAGTTAGGAAAGTTCCGGAGAGCAAAAGAACGAGGAATGAATAGAGTGCAACTTCGCCCAACATGAATGACCAGTGGTCGGGGAATATCTTGCGACCGAATTCTTTAAGTACGCCTCCGACGCCAAGGCGATCATCAACATAAGTTGCAGTTCCGGCCAAGAACCCATTCTTCTTTTTTGTTGTTGTTGCGCTACTCAATTCTTTACGCTCCTATCCCAGAACGATGGACCAACCGGTTCATGGAAATCACCGGTTGCAATCAAATAACCTTCTTTGTCAACGCTTATTGGAAGTTGGGGAAGGGGTCTTGATGCTGGACCGAAAATAACCTTGCAGTCATTTGCCAGATCAAATGTTGACTGATGGCAAGGACAAAGCAGGTGGTGGGTATTTTGCTCGTAGAGTGCTACGGGACAGCCAACGTGTGTGCAAATTTTTGAGTAAGCAACGATACCGTTGTAAGACCAGTCACGCTGTTTTTGGCTCTTTAGAACATTCTCATCAACTCTAACGAGAAGGACAGCAGCTTTGGCTTTTTCTTCAAGGTAACCTTCTTCACCCTGTTCCAAACCATGCGGAACGACGTGATAAACCGAACCAACTGAAACTTCGCTTGCCTTGATTGGAGTTCCATATGGGTCTCTAGCTAGACGTGTATTCGGTTTCCACATTGTGTGTCGCAGAGAGTTGGCAGGATTGGGTCCTAGGTCACCAAAGATAATGACGGCTGGCAGAGGGAATAGCGCAAGAGCTCCGTAAAGAGTTCTACGAATAAGTTTTCTTCTGGTGAAGCCTGATTCCTGTGCAGCGAGGTTGATAATTTCAACCGCTGCCGCGCGTTTTTCTTCGCTTGATTTAATCGAGTGCCGATCTTCTGCAACTTCATTGTCAGGCATAAGTGTTTTAGCCCAGTGAACGGCACCAATTCCAATTCCAAGTAATCCAAAAGTAATTCCAAGCCCCAAGAACATGGTGTTGTTTCTTACAGTCAGCAAATTTGAGGTCAGTGGAAATGCAAAATATGCGTAGAGGGCAAATGCACTGCCAATCATTGAAATTGCAAATAGCATTGCTACCTGACGAGCCGCGCTCTTCTCGTGTTTTGGGCTCTTGTCAGTCATTCTTACGCGATGTTTTTCGAGACCGGGGTCTTGAACCGCATCAGCCCGCAGAACTGCTAAACCAGTTTCTTCGTTTTTTGATTGCTCGCTCAATTTTTTCTTTCTTCTTCTAGTTAGACTTTGCGCCAAGCCAGATTGTGATTGCAACAATGATGCCCAACAATCCCAACCAAGTTAGCAGGCCTTCAACTACTGGGCCAAGATTTCCAAGTTCATCTCCACCGACCGACTTATTTGTTTGAAGGTATTGAAGATAGGTAATGATGTCATTCTTTTCCTCAGGAGAAATGTTTGCGTCATTGAAAACCGGCATGTTTTGCGGTCCAGTAATCATCGCTTCATAAATTGTTTTGGCTGAAGATTTCATCAAGTTAGGCGCATACTTGCCTTCAGTTAAAGCTCCACCAGCACCAGCAGCATTGTGACACATCGCACAGTTAACGCGAAACAGCTCTCCACCTCTAGATGAATCGCCATTGCCTTGCAGGTATGCAGCATCTGGAATGGCTGGACCTGGAGCTAAAGAACCTACGTAAGCCGCGAGAGCCGAAATTTGTTCTTCTGTGAATTGAACTGGCTTGACTTGAAGTTGTGGACCGCTAGCTGCACCCGGCATTCGCCCTGTTGAAACTTGGAAGTCAACAGAGGCTTCTCCAACACCGATAAGTGAGGGAGCTATTTTGTCTCTGCCTTCCGCATTTTTGCCGTGACAGGAGGCACAGTTAGACAAGAAAAGTTTCTTACCGTAATTGACCTGATCTTCGCTTCTAACTACCTGCTGGTTGGGGGAGACAGCAGCATTAACCGCAGTGTATCCAGAGCCAACAACCATCAAGGCAGCAAACAAAATAACAAACAAGGATCGTGGACTTCTTCGAAGCCCGTTCAATTTCTTTTTCAACTCAGCCATCAATTTCTTTTTCTAGATTTCTTTACTTCAAAACGTAAATTATGAGGAACAGACCAATCCATACCACGTCAACAAAGTGCCAGTAGTAAGAAACCACTATGGCGCTTGTGGCTTCTTTGTGACCGAATTTCTTGGCAGCGAAAGCTCTTCCAATCACAAATAAGAAGGCAACTAGTCCACCCGTAACGTGCAGGGCGTGGAATCCAGTGGTCATATAGAACGATGAACCATATGAGTTCGAGGATAGGGAAATTCCTTCGCTGATTAGCGTTGCATACTCCCAGACCTGGCCTGACACGAAGATTGCTCCGAGTATGTAGCTGAGAATAAACCATTCGACCATTCCCCACTTGAGCGGGGAGCGGCCTGTTGCTCTAGGCTGCATCCGTTCAGCAGCGAATACACCAAACTGGGCGGTAAATGATGATGCCACCAAAATCAAGGTGTTAGTCAGAGCGAATGGGAAGTTTAGACGAGCGGTATCTTCGGCCCAAATTTCTGGGGAATTGCCTCGAAGGCTGAAATACATGGCAAAAAGAGCAGCAAAAAACATGACTTCGCTACCCAACCAGACTATTGTTCCCACTG
This sequence comes from Micrococcales bacterium UBA2465, assembly GCA_002342255.1. Lineage (GTDB taxonomy): Bacteria > Actinomycetota > Actinomycetes > Actinomycetales > Microbacteriaceae > Rhodoluna. The sequence continues at coordinate 18,531 of DDPP01000096.1, read as the reverse complement.
ATGTTGCACTTGGGCGGTGGATTTGACCTTGGGTAATTGGCGCTGTTGTCATGCTTTTATTCTACCCCTTCAGCCTTGGTAATCGGGCTAAAACCCGCATACTGACAGGGATTTTTGTATTTTAAGCGTCTAGGATTGACCCCATGAATGAAGTTATGACCTGGCCACGAATTTTAGAAAAGTTAGATGCCAGATCTGACCTTTCCAGAGCAGAAGCTCAATGGGCCATGTCAGAAATGATGTCAGGCGACTTTGTAAAAGAGGACATAATTAATTTTCTTTTTCAATTGCGAGCCAAGGGAGAAACCAGCCAAGAGCTGGCGGGTTTTGTTGACATCATGCTGGCAAACTCACTCAAAGTTCCATTAAGTCAAGATGCAATCGACATTGTAGGAACCGGGGGAGATCAGCTCGGTACCGTAAACATTTCAACAATGGCGGCTATCGTAATTGCTGCCTCTGGTTATCCTGTGCTAAAACATGGTTCAAGATCAGCGTCGGGTAAAACAGGTTCTTCTGAAGTTTTAGACAAGCTAGGGATTCGTTTAGATCTTTCGCCAGCACAGTTGGCTTGGGTATTCAAAAAGACAAACATCACTTTCTTCTTTGCTCCAATCTTCCACCCAGCACTCAAGCACGTTGCCCCGATTCGCAAAGAAATGGGTGTTCCAACAACTTTTAACTTCTTAGGACCACTAGCTAACCCAGTTCAGCCTGTGGCAACAGCTCTTGGAATAGCAAACCAAGATTTGGTAGATCTGTTAGCGGCAGAAATGGCTGAGAGGGGTAGGACGGCCATTATTTTCAGGGGCTCGGATGGTTTGGATGAATTGACCATAACCGGGAACAGTTTGGTCAAAATTGTTCATTCAGGTGAGGTCTCAGAGCTTATTTTTGACCCGCAGACATTGAACATCCCTAAAGCTTTAGTAGATCAACTAATCGGCGGTGACTCAGACCATAATGCCCAGGTTGCCAGGGATCTCTTTTCCGGAAAATTGGGGGAGGACAGCCCAATTTGCCAGATAGTAGCAATAAATGCAGCCGTTGGAATCACAGCCTATGAATTGGCTAAATCGACTCAAGCAGAGAATTTTGAATTTCTTCATCATATGCAGAGGAACTATCAACTTGCCATGCAATCGATTACTAACGGGAAAGCAGAAGTCAAACTCAGTGAATGGGCTCAAGCCAGTCAGGCTGCGGGGGAACAGGCTCTCTAAGCTAGATAATTATTACTTGACATAATGTTCATTATCGGTTATTGAATAAACCTTTTCTGAAGGTAGGCCTTGAGTTCATGTGGGGCAATTAGCTCACCACTTGCCAATAATTCTGCTATGTCCCACCATTTGTATTCCAAAACATCTCTGATTTCATCAACTGTGAAACCCGAAGTATCAAGTTCAAAAGGTTCAACTTTGAATTCAAATATCGTGTCAGTGTAAGTGTGAAAACTTATTTCGTCTGCCCAAACCCAAGCTCCAGATGCAATCAACACAGGATCTCCCAAATCAATTCCTGAAAGCTGAAAACCCGTTTCCTCTCTAAGTTCTCTAACAGCCGCAGCCAGGGCTGTTTCTCCGGCGTCTATGCCACCTCCTGGAATTAGCCACCTTGGCGGAAGCCCAACTTCAGGATCAAAGTGGGTTTTGAGCATCAAAACCTCATTTTTTGAGCTGTGAAGCAAGACACGAGCCGTTTCGCGGTGTTTTACGTGGATTTTTCCGTTCATTAGGAGCTGATTTCTTTGTTCTTGCCGTCCCTAGGGTCAAAGCCAAATATTCGCATTGAGTGTTGCAAAAGATAACCAATTCCAACAGCAAACAGGGCAGTTCCTATCCCCACTGTTCCCCCTAGAATCCAACCAGAAACGAGAACGGTTGCCTCTCCAATAGTTCTGACCAGCCAAAATGGCCAACCCAAAACTCTGGTCAGGCCAACCATGAGACCATCCCTTGGCCCACCACCTAGATGCGCTGAGATGTATAGTCCAGACCCAGTGGCAACCACCAATAGCCCTAGAATTAGCCAAAGCAAGTTACCCCAGAAAGAATCAAAATTTGGCATGAGAGGCCTATTTAAATCAGCGAAAGGTCCAATTGAGAATGCATTTATCAAGGTTCCAATACCTGGTTTCTGCCTGATCGGAATCCACAGCAACAACACAACAGCGCTGACCACAGATGCAGCTAAAGCAAAACTCCAGCCCGTTTGATGCTGTATACCCTGTGTGAGCACATCCCAAGGTGGAACGCCGAGCTGAGTATGAATCATCATCGCTAGCCCTAAACCGACCAAATACAGGCCAAGCAGAAGCCTGCCGATAGGTTTAACCATAGATTTGACGGTTTGATTCACTTGAAAAGCCTACCCCCGAGATTGTGAGCAGATGCAGAACCATCCCTATTTCATTAAGGCAAAACCGGTAGTGCTAGCCCACCGTGGTTTCACTCCCCCGGTTGAAAACACTTTGGGAGCATTTCAGCATGGCCTTGGAGCAGGTGCTGATTATCTAGAAACTGACGTGCGAGCCACAGCAGATGGAATCGCTGTTCTAGTTCACGATGCTGATCTTGTAAGACTTACCGGCTCTAAGAAGAGAATATCTGAGCTTACCCACGATGAACTAAAGGGACAAATTGAGGTTGCCACACTGCTGGATGCTCTAGAGAAATTCCCTATGGCGAAATTTAATTTAGACATTAAGGCCGATGATGCCATTCGCCCCACTGTTCAAGCTATTGAATTCGCCAAGGCTCACGAACGAGTTTTGGTTTCCAGCTTCAGCAACAAAAGAAGAACTTCTGCGATTGCACTTTTAACCAAACCAGTTGCAACATCTGCAAGTGGTTCGATAGTTTTCAGAGCTTGGTTGATGAATTTATTTGGTATCAAATTAGATGGGTTGCTGGCTGAGATTGGTGCCCTGCAAATTCCAATCGGTAGTTACGGAATGAGATTCGATCGAAAGAGATTTATCCAGTCGGTTAGCGACACGGGAACACTAATCCACTTCTGGACCATCAATGATGAATCAGAGATGCGTAGACTGGTGGCACTAGGTGCTCATGGAATTGTGACAGACAAGACCGATCTTGCTGTCAAAACTTTGAAAAAATCCAAATAACCGGGAATTATTCTCCTATTTGATGAGTAGCCTACCTGTATTCAAAACTTAGGAGAAAAAATGGCAGGCGATTCATTACGTGGGGCAAGATTGGGTTCTGCAAGTTTTGAAGATGCCACAGGTGTGACCCTCTCCCCTAGGCAAACCACAGAGTATCTTTGCTCGAATCAACACATTACCTCGGTCATCTTTGCAGCTGATGCGGAAGTTCCCAGTAACTGGGATTGCAGACAATGTTCACAAGTGGCCAAACTAAGAAACCCTAGCCAAGCTGAACAGCCCGAGCCGGAAACAAAAGTTGCTAGAACACATCTGGAGATTTTGTTGGAGCGTCGGACCAGAGAAGATTTAGAAATTTTACTGAAGGAAGTTTTGGCAGACCTGAAGCTAAGAAGAAAGAACGCTAGTTAGTTCTGCGAAATAATCTTCTGAATCCAAATTTGGTAATCAGTATTAATGCTTCGAGCACTATGGCTGAACTCATTTTTGATGTTCCAACTGCACGCTCAACAAAAGTGATTGGCACTTCTGCAACACGTCCTTTAGCCAGAACTGTTCGGTAGGCCATCTCAATTTGGAAAGAATAGCCACGAGCGTTAATTCCAGCCAAATCTAATTTCTTGAGAAATTCAGATCTAAAAATTCTAAAGCCAGCGGTCATGTCATTGAGTTTCCCGCCGAGCATTAGCCGAGCGTAAATGTTTCCGCCTCGCGAAAGCCATTGGCGGTAGAAAGGCCAATTGACGGTTTTACCACCTGAAACGTAGCGCGATCCGATGACCAAATCGTTCTTTGGGGCAAATGCTATAAGTTTTGGCAGATCTTCAGCTCGATGTGAACCATCCGCATCCATTTCGACTAGGAACTCGTAATTCTTTGTAAAACCCCAATCAAAGCCTGCAAGGTATGCAGCCCCCAGGCCGCTTTTGCCTTCCCGATGCAAAACATGGATCCTATTGCTTTGCTTGGACAGTTGTTCTGCGATACTGCCGGTGCCGTCGGGACTATTGTCATCAACAATCAAGAGGTCTATGTCTTGGTTGAACTTAAATAGTAATTCAACACTCTTCTCGATGTTTCCTGACTCGTTATAAGTCGGCATAATCACTAAAGTTTTCATGCTCTTTTCTTTCTTCGAGTCAGTATTTTCCAAACTATGGAACTAATCAACAGTAACAAGGTTAGACCGAAGGCAATCGGTTCTATATATCTTCCAAAAACCATGGCAGGTGTTAGGTCTTTGCGCAATTCTATGTTGGCCACCATGTAATCAGGTTTGAATGTAGGTAGTTCAGAAATGATGGTGCCATCTGGTGCGTAAATTCCAGAAACGCCAACGGTTGAAATTGAAACCACTGTTCGACCGGTCTGTATAGCTCTCATTCTGGAGATGGCAGCAAGTTGAACGCCCTGCTCACTTTTACCGAAATCCGAGCTGTTGGTTTGCACCATAATCGCAGCTGCTCCTTTGTCTACTAGATCGTAGGTTAGGTCGTCGAATGTAACTTCAAAACAAATCAGTGAACCGACTCGGGCTTTACTACCAATGTCAAATACACCGTCTCTAGTGCCTGACGACATATCCCAACCAATCAACCCGATCATGTCTGGCGCTAGAGCCATGAAGAATGAACGATTCGGAACATATTCGCCAAATGGCACCGGTCGCTTTTTGTCGTAATAATCTGTCAAACCTCTTTGCGGTTCCCAGAGGTCAACTTCGTTATAGAAATCCGCGCCACGAAAAGTCTTATTTCCGAAAAGCAATGGTGCTTTCAAGTCTTCATTCACAAATTCAGTTATCTTCAAATTTGGTTCAACCATGGTTACCGGATCTAAATCTGCTGCGTTCTCTGGGAAAACCATCAGATCCAAATTTTTGGCTTTACCCGATTGAATAATTTCTTTGGCAACCTTGAGGTGTTTATCAAGTATCGAACCTGGTGGATTACGAGCAAACAATCCTGCATTGGCATTACCTTGCACTGCCGCAACTTTTAGGTTTCCCGTTTTTTCAGCCTGAGGTAATGCAACGGTTAGAGGAATTCCGATTACCAAGATCCAAATCACTAAATTTGGAACCCACCTTTTGAAAAGATTTAGCACACCAGATCCGGCTGGCAGTGGTTCAAGGAATCTTATTGTGACCACACTCACGATGGCAACGATCAACCAAGTAAGCCCAGAGATGTCGATAGCCCAAACCCACTTGGCTAAGGGATTTTCAACTTGGGATAAACCGATTCTCGCCCAAGGGAAACCACCGAATGGATAATGCCCAGCGAAAAACTCTCGGCCAGTATAGATAGCTCCAATCGAGAGTGCTATAACCGGGTTTTTCCACCAAGCTGCTTTCAATGAGCTGAGCCAACGCCAAACCAAGGCAGTTATAGCCATGCCGAAGCCAAAGATCAATCCCTCGGCAATTGCCAAAACTGCCCAAGGAACAGGACCAAGATATGTCGTAAGCCAGATCAAAACTGTTGCAAAGAAAGAAAATCCCGCTAGCAATCCAATCCAAAGTGCTTTGAAGAAACCAAGATTATGGATGGCTAAAAGGGTAAGGAAAAGTCCCAGAAAGGTTCCTGGAGCGAAATTGGGGGCTGGGAACGATAGGGCTAAAAGCAATCCGCCTAAAACTCCAAGCAGTGCTCTCCCCCAGAGGGATCCTGAATGGCGCATCCAATTCAGCAATTTTCCCATGATTATCTAAGCGTAATAGGAATACGCAACGATTCCTCGCTTGATGCGGTCAATTGCTTCGTCGGCTGTATCAGAGAGCTTGGGTTCACGAATTTTAGCGATTTGCTCAAGTAAATCGATGGTTTGTTTAGACCAACGTATAAAGTCTCCAGCTAGCATGCCAGTAGCTTTTAGAACACTATCTAACCTTGTTCCGGAAGCCCATCGCTGCATTTGCAGAGCCATCGACGGATCTGGGTCTGTGCCAAGGGGTAACTGGTGCTTCTTGGCCAATCGCTGAATTTCATCCCAAATCAGCAGAGTTTCATCGAAAACTTCGGCAAAATCCCCTTTAGGGAGTTTCGGATTCAACTGTTCGTCGTCCCGCCGGGGTTCGTAAACCAGAGCTGCTGCGATTGAAGCCAGTGTAGAGGCGTCAACCGAACTCCAGATACCCCGCTCCAAACACTCGGCGATTAGTAAATCTTTCTCTCCATAGATTTTTGACAACCTTCGGCCAGCATCAGTCGACTCAACCTCAGCCTCGCCTTCAACCAGATACCCAAGTTCCAAGAGCATTTGAGTGATTCGATCAAAGGTTTTGGCCACCTGGTTAGTTCGTGATTCGATTTGTTTGATTACCGACTGCGTTTCTCGATGCAGTTTATGCCAGCGTTCTGCCCATCGGGCATGAGCTTCACGGTCGGGGCAACCATGACATGGATGTGACCTTAGTTCACGTTTGAGGTTAGTAATTTTCAGTTCCAGTGAGCGCATTCCCTTGGTTTGCCTCAGATCATTTCGCCGTGAAGCTCGTCCGTATTGGGCAACTTCCTTTTCTAGGTCACTGATATTTCTTCTTATCAGGGCATAATCTGTGAAACTTCCAAGATGACATTTAATGGACTCTTCATAACCTGCTAAAGATTGTTGCTTTTCTCTAATCCCCCTGGCTAGTCCAACAACCGAACGGTCTGCTTGGAATTGAGCAAAAGAAGTTTCCAAAACTTCTCTAGAACGTTCAACACCAAACGCCTCGATGAGATTGACTGCCATGTTGAAGGTTGGTCGGAAGGGTGAGACCAGTGGGTAGGTTCTCTTCGAGGCAAGCGATGCAACATAGTTTGGATCTAGGTTTGCGCTCCACTGAATCACCGAGTGACCTTCTATATCAATTCCGCGCCGTCCTGCTCTTCCAGTTAGTTGGGTGTATTCACCGGGCGTTATTTGAACACGGCCTTCGCCATTGAACTTATCAAGTCGTTCCAGTACCACTGTTCGTGCTGGCATGTTGATTCCGAGGGCAAGGGTCTCGGTTGCAAACACTACTTTCACTAATTTTCTGAGGAAGAGCTCTTCAACAACTTCTTTGAATGCCGGTAGCAGACCAGCGTGGTGAGCTGCCACTCCCCGCTCCAGTGCAGTGAGCCATTCAAAGTAACCAAGCGCTGCTAAATCTTCATCTGGGATAGTTCCACACTTTTCTTCAGCAATTCTTCTGATTAGTTGCTTATCTTCAGGAGCGGTTAGTCTTATGCCCGAGGCTAGAACTGATTGAACACCAGCTTCACAGCCAGCTCTGGAGAAGACGAAAAATATCGCCGGCAATAAATCCGCTTCGTCCAAGATGTCGATTACTTCCGGTTTAGAAATTCGAACTATTCTGCCCATACCTCGGTCAAGACCATTGAATCCCCTTCTGCCTCGAGAAGGTTTATTGATTGGAGCCCGCATCTTTGTGGCGTGGCGCTGGACCAAATCGCTATTTACCCTGCTTTGATTTCCAGATTCATCGAATAGCGGAATTAGTTCGTCGCCAAATAAAACGTGTTGATTCAGTGGCACTGGTCTTGTTTCCGAGACGATTATTTCGGTATCCCCGCGAACCTCATCCAACCAAGCCCCAAATTCCTCAGCGTTGGAAACAGTTGCTGAAAGGGAAACTATTTTCACATCTTTAGGCAGATGCAGAATTACCTCTTCCCACACCGCTCCCCTAAACCGGTCAGCCAAGTAGTGAACCTCATCCATGACAACATAGCCGAGGTTTATCAGAGCATTTGAGTTGGCGTAGATCATGTTTCTTAGCACTTCAGTGGTCATCACCAAAAACTGAGCATCACCATTGATGTTGGTGTCCCCGGTTAGCAGTCCAACTTTGTCTGTTCCATATCGGGAAACAAGTTCGGCGTATTTCTGATTGCTTAGTGCCTTTATTGGTGTTGTGTAAAAAACTTTCAGGTTTTTTTGGTCGGCAAGGTGAATGGCAAACTCCCCGATGATTGTCTTTCCCGCACCGGTTGGTGCAGCCACGAGCACCCCTTGACCACGCATCAGGGCCTGGCAGGCCTTTTCCTGAAAATCGTCGAGCGGAAACTTGAGTAGTTTTAAGAAGCTATCTAGAGAAGGGTTTACTCGATTTAGTTTTGACCTAGCGTATCGCTCTGCAGGACTTAAGTCTTCACTCATTAGCTGATTTCGTCTGGAGTGTATTCATCGGCAATAGAAAGACCCTCTAAATTGTTTTTGTTCCGCAGTGCCTTCCGTTTGTCGTTGGCGATTGCGATACCGGCGGCAACGAAGTAGAGGGCAATCAACGGAATCATCATCAAGAACATAGAAACAGGATCAGAGACAGGTGTTGCCAAAGCGCCAATGATGGCGATGATAAACAGAGCCAGACGCCATCCTTTCAGGATGGTTTTACCAGTGATAACTCCAACACCATTCAGAAGAACAAGAATCACAGGTAGAACAAAAGCTAACCCGAAAACGAATACAACTCGGACTGTGAAAAGGACATATTCGGCTGCATTGATAACGTTGGCTGAACCTTCTGGTGTGAAAGACAGGAGTGATTTAACAAAGCCTGGGAACATCCACCAACCGAAATATGCACCCCCTAGAAAAAACGGGGTGCTGCTCATGATAAAGGCTAAGGTGTAACGCTTTTCTTTCTTTTGCAGTGCAGGAGCTACAAAAGACCAAATTTGATAAAGCCAGATAGGGCTGGAGAGAAATAAGCCAACAAAAAAAGAAATTTGCACCTGAAGGTCAAATGCAGAAACTACAGAGCCAAAGTTTATGGTGGCGTTCACACCAGACTCTTTTGAAAGTGCAATTACCGGAGCTTGTAGTGCTTGAAAAACCTGATCGAAAACTAGCCAACCAATTATTGTTCCAGCCAGAATTGCATAAGCTGACCTGAATAATCTTTTGCGAAGTTCACGAAGATGACCCGAAAGCTTCATCTTCTTTTCGGGATTGCGGCGCTTAGCCATTATTCGTCTTTAGGAGAGTCTTTCTCAGCTGCAGGTTTCTTATCCTCTGCACGCTCGTCGCTCATCTGCTTCATTTCCTTACGGAAGATTCGCATTGACTGACCGAGACTCTTCGCGAAACCTGGCAACTTAGGAGCGCCCCAAATAATTAGAACCACAAGTAGGATGATCCAAATGTGTGGACCTTCAAATAGTCTTCCCATGTCTTGCCTTACTTTCGAGTTTTCGCGGATTTGCTTGATTCCAGCCTACGCTGTCGGTCAAGCCTTGAGCGCTTTAGCGCACTGACTTCTAGTTTAAGCCCCAATGCTTTTTGGTTTATCGGGTCAATTGACCTACTCAACCGTTTAGCCGAGAGGCCAAGGTTTCTGAGCACAAGGACTAGAGCGAGAATTGATCCCAGAATTAGCAGCGTCCACAAACCGATGAGCCACCAGAGCATTATTCGGCATCCTTAGGGGTTCTGGTCTTCTCGCCTTCTAGGGCTCGAAGAGCAAAGTCTCGGACAGCATCCTTGGCAGCTTGTGGTGCCACCACTCTTGCGGCTCCGCCAAATCTAGAAATTATTCGACCCAAGTAACTTAGGTCGCCTACTAAGACTTTGAATTGTTTAGTGAATTTGTCAATAGCGATTGGTTCTTCACTAGGTCTGAAGTCGAAAATCAACCCGTATGCCTCTGGCTCAACTTCAATTGTCACCTCGACGTCGTTCTCAGTTGGGGTGTAAAGCTCAGCGATGAGTTCTGCATGTTTAGCTTGTTCACTAATTGGCCTGTCCTCGAGTAATTTAGCATTTCTCATTCGGTCAATTCGGAATGCTCTGATGCTTTTGGCTTCTGGGCACCAACCTCTAAGGTAAATAAATTGCCCAGCTGTTTCTAATCTACGAGGTTCAATTATTCGGCCTATTTTTGTTTCACCTTTGAGGCTTAGATAATCACAACTAATGCACAATGCTCTGGTCACCGCTTCACGTAAAACTACTAAAGCGGCATCAGCCGAGCCAGGCACGATTTCGAGCTCAATGCCCGAGTCGCCTCGAACAATGCCGCTGGCAAGAATTTTCTGCAGCTCTTCGATTTCGCCAACTTCAGCTAACCCCGGTAGCGAGGATAGGTAAACAAGTCCTGCTCCGATTGCTGAGGCCTGCCTGGCCGATAGCCGAGGAACTTCGGTTAAGGTATCGTCTGAGTCAAACCTGATTGAGACAATGCCATCATTGAGTTCGTCGTAGTCAACTTGATACGGAGCTCGATCATAAATGTTTATTAGCTCTGTGTAACCAATGTGTTTTACTGCCTTGATAATTTCTTCTTTTGGAACATCGAAGTGTTTCACGAGCTCATCGATGTGATATTCGTCCTGGTCAAACAGCAATCCGGTCAACGCCAACATGAGGTTGAAGCGGTCTGAGTCTTTGAGTTTACGATCAGCCATGAAGGTTCGCCACTCTCTCGAAACCAGCCCGAACCAATTGGGTCAATGCCTCAGGCTTTACCACCTGAATTTGGTCGGCGTATTCTCTAATCTCCTCCGCTAACACGTAGATGTCATGGTAGTGAATCTCCACTTTTCCAGCATTGCTGTTTGCAGCTAAATCCATTTCAAAGTGAAACCAGGCCTCGGTGTTTGGCTTGATTTTCAAGATGGCAATTTGGTTTTGTGCCAGATCTTCTAGTTCCCTTGTCGCCTGCTCGAGAACTTCAGGTGTAGGTGCAATGTATTCGGTGGCAGATTTTTTGGTTACGCTGCTGACGATACGCCTGAGCATAAAGTTTCGAGTGGTTCCGCGAAGTTCGCAGTGTCCGACGACCAACCACTGTCCCGAGATCCGTTTGAGTAGCCAAGGGTGAACAGTTCTAGTTAAGATTTCGTTGGTTTTAGGGTTTCGGTATTCAAATTGAACTACTTGCTTGTCTGAAATTGCATTATTTAGGTCTTTGAAACTCGCCTCATGGTTGCTAATTCTTGGGGCGATGCCAACAATGTCTGAATCTCCACCAACTACACCCAGTGCCTTGAGTTTGGTAACCGCTTTGTTGGCTGGGCCAGATAACGAACCACCAGCCCAGGCCTCAGCCGCTAGTTTGAGTAACGCTTGTTGCCTACTGGTTAGTTTCAGATCTTTAGGCCAGTGGAAGGTATCGGGTCGAATTATATAGAGCGTGGTCTGATTGTTTTCCCCTTCGTGAGGCGGGATAAAAGTGTCAATCTTGATTCCGGTGTGATCGAGGGTTGCCTTATCTCTTTCGAATTTTCGATTGAGCGATTCATTCTTGTCCCCTTCCCTAAACTCTTTGGCGTAGGCAGGGATCAGTCGAAGGATCTCTCCCTTGGTAAAACCTTTGGTAGAAGAAAGCAACAGCGTAGTTAGCTGGAATAGGCGTTCTGGTTTGCCTATTTCGTATTCTTTGGAATCGATTTCATCCATAATGCAGGAATTATTTAGTGATATCTAGTACGTCAATTACGAAAAGCAATGTTGTATTTGGTGGAATGGATTGATTACCGGTTGATCCATAGGCTTCATCAGGTGGAAGAATAGCAATCACCTGAGATCCGACCTTGACTCCATCCAGAGCTTTCCCGAACCCAGGAACAGTTTGGTTCAAAGCGAAAGAGACTGGTTTTCCACTATCCCAAGACGAATCAAACTTATTGCCGAGAGCGTCATTCCAAATCCAACCGCTGTAATGAACCAAAACTGAGTCAGTAGCCTTCACGGTGTCTCCGCGACCTTCGATAAGAATGGCTCGCTTGAAAGTTTTTGATGGACCAAACGAAGGTTTAATCAAACCTGGTTGACCAGTCTTCGGATCTCTGACCACCTGAGGAAAACCTGCTTCTGGTGCTTTCGCTTCACCGTTGGCATGCGGTAAGAATATTTTTGTGATCTTAATCACGAATAGTGAGCCGTGCGGGTCATCTTGGCTAACTGGTGTGGCAAATGCAACCAGCGAACCTTCTTTGACTCCGGTAATTGCATTGCAGAAAGAAGGTGAGTCGGTTGAGTTGAACAACTCTGTGCTGGCATCAGTGCCATTCCAAGAGGTGGACCCGAGTGGATTGCCATTAGAAGCATCGAAAACTGCAAATTCAATATCTAGCTGTTGTCCACCGGTGTATTCGGGACCATTGCCTTCGGTAATCACTTTGGTCTGAGTGGTTTTGATTTTAGTCAGAGGTGAAACTGTTCCAGTCTTTTTGTCAGTTTTGACGAAGTCCACAGTCGGAACTTTTCCATCTTCAGCAGTAACTTTAACGGTGTCTATTTCAGGACCGCCTTGCTTTTTTTCGCAAACGGGCTTTAGCCCCGCGAAAATGGAATTACTGCCAGAAGATGCAGAGCATCCAGCTAGCAGTGAGATCAGGGCAATTGCAACAACGGCTATCTTTAGGTTTCGCAAGTTTTCTGCTTTCTGTCGACTTTGTTAGTTTACTGCTCGTCTTGAGTCAAGGACTTTGCGGTTTCCGCCGATTTTTGGGCTGAGCGCAGGGATTTTCTAAGCTTCTTCTCACTGACAGTCCTCTCCCCAACATGCTCCGGATTCCAAACAGAAATGTCCTCATCCTCAAATTCTGGTTTCGCTCTTCTGATGAAATTTGGCAGTTTGTTGCCTGGAGCTAGTTTTCTAGCAGTTAGTAGGAATCCAGTGTGCCCGGACATTCGATGTTCTGGTCTTACAGCCAGGCCCTGTAAATGCCAACTTCGAAAAAGAGTTTCGAAAGACTGTGGTTCGGTGAAGCTGCAAGTGTCTCTAATCGCCTCGGCAACTCTGGACAGTTGAGTAACGGTTGCCACGTAACAGGTAAGGACACCTCCTGGCGCTAAGGCAAAGATAACCGCTTCGAGACACTGCCAAGGAGCAAGCATGTCCAGGACAATTCGATCAATGCTTTCAGGTTCAACCTCTTTTCCAAGTTCTTCTTCCAAACTTCCTATAAAAACACTCCAATTACTTGGTTCAGCGCCAAAAGCAGCTGTGACATTTGCCTTGGCAATTTCGGCAAACTCCGATCTGCGTTCAAAAGAAGTTAGTTGCCCAGTTGAGCCTATGGCTCTTAATAAATACATGCTCAGAGCCCCTGAGCCGACACCTGCTTCGACAACTCTTGCACCAGGGAAGATGTCCCCCATGGTGATGATGTTGGCAGCATCCTTAGGGTAAACAATTGCAGCTCCCCTTGGCATAGATAACACATAGTCAGTAAGCAACGGTCTTAAAACTAAATATTCCACCCCAACTTCATTAGTGATGACAGTCCCATCTGGTTTACCGATTATGTCGTCATGCCGTATGTTGCCGCGATGGGTGCCAAATACTGCTCCAGCGCTCAAAGTAATAGTGTTTAGCCGGCCTTTCGGACCAGTTAGTTGCACTCTCTCCCCAACTTGAAAAGCCCCTCGAAAAGCTCTCAACTGCTCGTTCATTTGACCATCTTCTTCAGTTGCTTATAGGTAACTCCCTCTAGGGTAGTCCAAAGGGTTCGGCCGGGTTTAGCTGGTATGGGCACGATGTGAGGTATTCCGATGGCAAACGTGCCGGCTGCCTCGGCAGAAGCTAGACCCGAATTGGAGTCCTCAAAAGCAATACATTTAGCTGGTTCAAAACCTAATTGTTCGGCCGCTTTGAGATATGCCTCGGGATGTGGTTTTCCATTCATGACGTCATCGCCAGCAACAATTACATCGAAAGCGTCAAAATCTATGGCATCGACTACCTGGCTAGCCATTTTTCTCATCGACATGGTTACCAAAGCTGTTTTTACCCCATGCTTACGCAGATCTCTAAGCAGTTCTTTGGCACCTGGCCGCCATGGGATTTCTCTAGAAAGCTCCCTTTGCACCGAAGCTGTCAGCTGTTGGACTATTTCTTCAGGTTCCAGCGGAATGTTGGCCCGCTCCTTGATCAATTTAGATGACTTATCCAGGCTCATACCGACAATCTCCAAGCCATCCTGTTCCGTCCACGCACCGTTGTGGGCAGCGGCTAAATCTCGTTCACTTTTCATCCAATATGGTTCGGAATCGATGAGTGTGCCATCCATATCGAACAGCACGGCGAATTTCTGAGAGCGAGAAAACATTATGCCCAAAGTCTAATCTTTAGAATTGAAATAGAGTTCTATCTGGACTTACTTGAACTGGAACGGCGGGCCTTTGAACGAAACATCAAGCATTTTTACCGGCAGGGTTCTCATCGTCGCTTTGGATGGTTGGACAGACGCTGGATCGGGTTCTACCGGTTCGGCTAATTACATCAAAGACAAGCTCAACTGTGAGCGCTTATTGCAGATTGATGATTCCGAATATTTTGATTACCTGCGTCAACGACCAGTAATAGTTCTGGATGAACATGGGGACCGAGATTTTTTATGGCCAAGCATAGAATTTTGGGGTCCTTCGAAAATGACCCCGAGCTTTGACAACCTAGAGCTTTATTTCTTAATTGGTCAAGAGCCAGCCATGCAGTGGCAATACCTAAAGGATGAGATTAGAGAGATTGTTCAAGATCGCGACATTGATGCAGTGGTCATGCTCGGTTCTCTCGCCGCGGAAGCGCCTCATAACCGACCGATAAAAATCTATAAGAATTCGCAGACCGCCTCAGTTAGAAATGCTTATGGTCTGGAGCGCAGCAACTATGACGGCCGTGCTGGTTTTGTCTCGGTAATTGGACACACCCTCGAACAAGCCGGTTTGCCAACCATATCTGTCTGGGCACAGGTGCCTCATTACGTTGCTTCTATGCCAAGCCCGAAAGCTGCCTTAGCTTTAGTAAACGATTTAGAGATCATGCTCGGATTCTCGGTCGATCACAAAGAGCTCCTAGCTGCTGCTTTTGAGTGGGAAAGATCTGTTGATGATTTCATCGAGGGAGACGAAGATCTAAAAGGTTACATCGAGGGGCTTGAGAAAGCCAGAGACCAGTCTGAAGCCGAAGAGATGAACACAGATGCTCTGGCCTTGGAATTTGAAAAATTTCTGAGACAAAACGAATCAGAAGACAAAGACGAAAGTTAAGCGGCAATCAAACCCAGCGAAAGCATAACGATTAGCCCGACACCAACAACGATTCTCCAGATAACAAATGGCAGGAACGAACCTTTGTTGAGGTATTTCAACAAGCCAGCAATTACGGCATAGCCGACGATGAATGAAGTAATTGTTGCAACTATAGTCCCGGTCAAATCAGCACTGTCTAAATTCTGGTAACTATTTTTGAATTCGTAGAGTCCACTGGCTAAGACTGCGGGTATTCCAATCAGGAAAGCAAATCTAGCTGCGTCTGCTC
This sequence comes from Micrococcales bacterium UBA2465, assembly GCA_002342255.1. GTDB lineage: Bacteria > Actinomycetota > Actinomycetes > Actinomycetales > Microbacteriaceae > Rhodoluna. The sequence goes on along the minus strand of DDPP01000096.1, from coordinate 3,142 downwards.
GTTTGAAACCTGCAAATAATCCAAAGCTAATGCTTGCGCCTGAGCGAGAAACACCTGGTATGACAGATAGCATTTGACCCAAACCAAAAACCAAGGCGGATTTGGTGTCAAGTTTTGATATGTCTTTGACCTTGTTCCCAGTTTTATCTGCAATATAAAGAACAACTGCAAAACTGATCAAAGTAAATGCGATTACCCAAAGGTTCCTCACGTCGTTTTCTATAAACGTGCGGAATGCAAAACCAACCAAGCCAACAGGAATTGATGCCATGATTACTAACCAAGCTAGGCGGTAATCGGAACTTGCTCGAGAGGCCTTATTGAACAAACCCTTGAACCAAGCTGTAGCTAACCTGAAAATGTCTTTGGCAAAGTAAATTAACACAGCTGCTTCTGTTCCTAGCTGAATTGTCGCTATGAATGCAGTGGTAGCTGAATTTTTATCTGACAAACCTTTGACATTCAATAGTTCAGAAACAATTTGCACATGAGCGCTGGAGGAAACAGGAAGGAATTCAGTTAATCCTTGAACGATTCCAAGAATTATTGAGTGTATTAGGTTCATGCCCAATCTTCTTCATCGTCAACCAATTCCATGGGAAGAAATTCATTGAATTGCTCGCCTAAGGCCTCCTCGTAGTCCAAAAACGCCGACTTGAGATGTTCGTAGGAAGCTATGACTGCTGGATCATCGCTACCGCGATTGGCAGCAGTTGCTTCGAAGTGTCGTTCCAGAGCAGCAACAAAGTTTCGAAGTGCGATTCTTGCATCCATAGCCATGAATTAAAACTACTCCTGCTGGTCAATAAAGTGGGGAAATTCGTTTACTCGTCTTTAGTAGTAAAATCGAAAGGTATTAACCACTTAGGTCCGGGTGGCGGAATGGTAGACGCGCTAGCTTGAGGTGCTAGTCCTTAATTATGAGGGTAGGGGTTCAAGTCCCCTTTCGGACACGGCTATAGGCTTATTTACAATGCATTCACCTCTAAACCAACTCAGCGACAGTCAACTCTTTGCTATGGCGACTGCTCGAGCGCTCTTGAAAAACAAAGAGGTGCTCGTGCTAACTGGTGCCGGCCTGAGCACCGACTCGGGAATACCCGATTATCGAGGTGAAGGCAGAGTGGCTAGACATCCTATGACCTATGACACCTTCATGGGTTCGCATGCTGCTCGACAGCGCTACTGGGCTCGCAGTTTTGTCGGTTGGTCAAGAATTGCAATGGCATCACCTAATTCTGGGCATCAGGCCATAGCTAATGCTGAAAGTTTAGGACTAGTCTCAGGGCTAATCACTCAAAATGTTGATGGTTTGCATACTCAGGCGGGAAGCATCAATGTTGTCGATTTACACGGGCGTCTAGACAGGGTTATATGTCTAAATTGTGGGACTCTGCTGAGACGAAGCCAGATGGATTCGATGCTTGAAGAATTGAATCCAACAATCTCTAAAGATGCAAATGTAGAGTTCACTCCCGATGGCGATGCCGAGATTGCTGGAACCGATAGTTTCACTGTGCCCGACTGCCCTGAATGTTCGGGAATTCTAAAACCAGATGTAGTTTTCTTTGGAGAAAATGTTCCTAAAGATCGGATTGACAGCGCTTTCGCAATGTTGTCCCAGGCCGAAGTTTTACTTGTCGCGGGCACTTCACTAACTGTTAATTCGGGTTTTCGCTTCGCTAGGACGGCGTTTAGAGAAAGTAAGCCTATAGTGATAGTGAACATCGGTCCGACTAGGGCAGATAATTTGGCTTCAGTGAAACTGGAAGCAAATACCTCGATGGCACTCGAAAGGCTGTTAGTTGACTGAAACAATTTTAGGTCTCATGCGTCACGGCCAAACTGATTGGAACATCGAACTGAGACTGCAAGGAATAAGTGACATTCCATTAAATGAAACTGGCATTTTCCAAGCCAAAGCCGCGAGCGAAAAAATAAATTCTTCTGATTGGGACGTTATCCTCGCCTCTCCCCTGTCCAGAGCAAGAGATACCGCTGGGTTTATCGCTGAGACAATAGGACTGGAAATCGTAATTGTTCCGGACCTGGTTGAAAGATCTTTTGGAAGCGCTGAGGGTCTAGCCCATGATCAGTGGCGTGAACTTTACGAAAAGCAAATTGAGATACCTGGTATTGAAAGCATCGAGGAATTGAGCAAAAGAGCGCACTCAGTTCTTGACTTAGTGGCTGACCAATACCGCGGCAAACGAGTTTTAGCAGTTTCACATGGCTCTTACATTAGAACAGTATTAAAGATTGCCTCGAATGGTCAGCTACCCAGAGAGCATGATCGGTTGAGCAATGTCTCCCTGTCAATCCTCAGAAATCAAGAGGGTGTTTGGGGTGTAAGAGATTACAACCCGGAATCACTTGCTGGCTAAAACTTCTAGTAATTTTTTTGCTGAAGACTCCCAGCTGAATTTTTTTGCCTGCTCTAGAGCCGCCTTACTGTTGGCTTCCCAGGTTTGTTTTTCCTTCAAATAAGTTATTTTCTTCACCAAAGTATCCGGATCATCTGGTTTGAAATAGTTTCCTGCTTCTCCAGCAACCTCTCGAAAAATCTCTAAATCTGAAACTATAACCGGAGTGGCTTGGCTCATTGCTTCCACCAGTGGAATTCCGAAACCCTCATCTTTACTAGCGGTAACCAGAGCAAATGCTGAATTAAGAGCAGTGAGATATTGCTCGTCCGTTACTCCTCGGTGGAAGACAACCTTAGCCTCCCAGGTCTTGGCTAGTTCGCTTAAGGCTAGTTCCCTATCGGGCGTAATCTTGCTCAACAGGTGAAGAGTGGTGTTAGAAGATTTTCCAGTTGCTCTAATCAAAGTCTCGACATTTTTGTAAGGCATAAATGAGCCGATGTAAACCAGGTTGATCTCCTTCGGAAAAGTTCGACTCCCCGATTTGAAGCCCACGCTCGAGGAGTTATAAATAACTGATACCGGTTTTCTTGTCAGGTGGTGCTTTTCAATGAGCTTTTTGCTTGTCTCGGACACAGTTACCACTTCATCTGCACGATTCAAAAGTATTCGTTGTGGTATGTAAGTCAAATGGTAGAGTCGCCAGATTACCCTGATGAAGAGATTTAAGTCTTGTGGCGGTCTCCTGTGACGATAATAAATTAGATCATGCAGGGTTA
>DDPP01000038.1:41048-47005 GCA_002342255.1 Micrococcales bacterium UBA2465 | reverse complement strand
GGCTTCTTAGCGGCAGGCTTAGCAGGTGCAGCTGGCTTAGCTGCTGGCTTTGCTGGAGCTTTTTTGGCTGTGGTCGCCTTTGGAGTGGATGTCACGGTTGGAACTGTGTTTGTACTCAGTAACTTTGCACGAGCCTCACGACGTATTTTCTGTTCCTTAGGATCTGGAACTGGGACAGCAGCGAGAAGGGTCTTGGTGTAAAGCTCTTTTGGTGTGTTCAAAATGGTATCTCTAGGACCAATTTCAACTAGCTTTCCATACTGCATCACGGCGATGCGGTGAGCCAAGATATCAACAACACCGATGTCGTGGGTGATGAACAAACAGGCAAACTTCAGGCGGTCCTGCAGATCTTGAAGTAGGTCTAGGAATCTAGCCTGAACAGAAACGTCAAGGGCCGAAGTAGGTTCGTCAGCGATCAATAGATTTGGCGAGAGAGCCAAGGCGCGAGCAATACCAACACGTTGCTTCTGACCACCAGAAAGCTCGTGCGGATAGCGGTTACGGTATGAGCGAGGAAGTTCAACTGAGTCCAAAAGTTCTTCTACTCGCCTATTTAGTTCTTCACCTTTAGCTTCACCAGCCAAGAACAACGGCTCACCAATTGATTCACCGATTGGAAGTCTTGGGTTTAGTGAAGACGCTGGGTCTTGGAATACGATACCGGTGTGCTTGCGAATAGAACGCAGCTTAGCCATCGAAGCTCCTGCGATTTCTTCACCTAAAACCTTGATGGAACCCTCGTGCACTGGAAGAAGACCAATCGCCGCGCGGCCAACGGTAGTCTTACCAGAACCAGATTCACCAACAAGACCAAGAATTTCACCAGGTTGAATGCTGAAAGAAATTACATCTACAGCTCGGAATGCAGGAATACGCCCACGCTTGGGATATTCGATGACCAAGTCGGTTACTTCCAAAACGGGAGCAGCCTTATTTGAAGAAGCCTCCAAGGTGCGAACCTTAGTTGAACCAAGCTTAGGAACAGATGCCAAAAGCGATTTGGTATAAGGGTGCTTAGGTGCATTGAAGATTTTGTCAGAAGTGTTCTCTTCAACAGTCAGACCATCTTTCATAACCAAGATACGGTCTGATAGGTCAGCAACCACACCCATGTCGTGTGTAATTAGAAGGACCGCTGAGTTTAGGTTGTCCTTTAGGTTACGCATTAGGTCGAGGATTTCAGCCTGAACTGTTACATCTAGAGCTGTAGTTGGCTCATCGGCAATCAGTAAAGCAGGGTCACAAGCCAAAGACTGAGCAATCATCGCACGTTGGCGCTGACCACCAGAAAGTTGGTGAGGATACTTGTCGAAGCTTCGAGCAGGATCTGGAAGTTCAACCATGGTCAAAAGTTCAATCGCCCGTTCGCGAGCCTGATCTGGACCCATAATGAAGTGGTTTCTGAGCACCTCAACGATTTGGAAGCCAACAGTATAAACAGGGTTGAGAGCGGTCATCGGCTCTTGGAAAATGTAGGCAACTTCCTTACCACGGAATTTACGCAGGGTTCCAATTGGCTGATTCAGCATCTCAGTACCCTTAACTTTTACGCTTCCTGAGGTACGAGCATTTTCAGCAAGCAGACCCATCAGACCCATAGCAGTTGTGGACTTACCTGAACCTGATTCACCAACGATGGCAAGAACTTCACCTGCGGCTACCTCAAAATTCATGTTGATAGCAGCCGGATACCAGACACCGTCAACCCAGAACTCCACATTGAAGTTCTCTACTTTCAAAATAGGATCGTTTTTTGCCATTTTGCTTAATTACCTTTCTTAGCAAGTAAGTATTCAGATTTTTCAGTCAGGGTTGTTGTAGTGTTTGAAACATGCCCGATTATTATGTTTATCGCCCCAGAAGCAATTGGGTTTACCTTGGTATCGCTATCCTCGTTGGCCTTGGTGTTGCGGTAAGTTTTTTCTACACGGGATTTGTAACCGAAGGTTGGGTTAGCATAAGCAATACCTTTGCAGCCAGCGCTTTGCTCTGGGTTTTCGTAGTCAGCCCCAAAGTTGTTTACACCACTGAAGGAATTGAGATCCACAATCCGTTCCGAACTATAATTGTCGGCTGGCTTACTGTTGACGAATTCACCACCAAATACTCTTTCACCGTAATTACTGCCTCCAGCAAATACTCCGCTTGGGGTGCTCCAGCGCCAAGTCGATTCAACGCCAGAAAGATTCACAACAGTGACTTCCGAGGAACCGGACTTGAAGAACGCAAAGTCGTCTCCCCCAATGACTCGCCAAGAGCTGAGAGCGGAGTCGCGCTTATTCTTGCCGAGAAGCATAGAGAGAGTGCCATCAGAAAGGGTACGGCGGGCGACTACATTACCAAACAAATCAATCTGATTTCCTTGGCTTTGGCAGCTAGCGGCATACTCGCGCTGGTGATTAACTTTCTTCACTAAATAGTTCCTTTAGCGCTTGTTCACAGCGTCGCGGGTTGAGGACTTAGCCAAGAAATCTTTGCGCTTGATCTGACGTTTCTGTCGAGGGTCAAATGCGTCACGCAAACCATCTCCAATGAAGTTGATGCTCAAGGCAATCAGAACAATAAGGACACCTGGCCACCAGAAAAGCCATGGGGATAGCCCAAATTCACCTTGATACTCGTTGATCAATGAACCGAGTGACACGTCTGGAGCTTGAACACCGAAGCCAAGATAAGACAGACCAGTTTCCAAAAGAATTGAGCCCGATAGCAACAAGGTTGTAGAAACGATGATTACACCGACAGAGTTGGGCAGAATGTGTTTGAAAATGATGCGCGTATTTGAAGCACCAGCCACTCGGGCAGCATCCACAAACTCGCGTTCTCGCAGGGTCAGGAACTCACCCCTAACCAAACGAGCTAAACCTGTCCAAGCAAACAGACCCAAGAACAATGCCAAAGCAAACACACCGAGGTTTCCAACGTTGTAACCGATAACAGCACCAATCAAAATTGATGGAACTGTAATGATGAAGTCGGTGAAACGCATCATAACTGCATCAATGATTCCGCCGAAGAATCCAGATACTGCTCCCATAACGGTTCCGATTAGACCACCGAGGAAACCAATTACAACCATCACCATAAGAGAGATTTCAGAACCTCTCATCACCAGAGAGAAGTAGTCACGTCCGTTGGGTAGCTGTCCAAACGGGTGGTCAGCTGTAGGACATCCAGAGTCACAAGCTCCAGGAGGTAGAAGGTCCTCGTGAGAATACTTCCACCAGCCTTTGATTGTGAATTTTGCTGTGTCAGTACCCAAGTGAATACCGGAAGCACTGTAGACAAAAATCGCAAATACAATGATGAAAATCAACCCAATAACAGCGGGCTTGTGTGCAAAGAATTTTTTGCGGATGATCTGACCCTGGCTCAAGCCTTGAGTTTCGATATTTAGACTTCCAGTTTCATTGCCTTCAATCGGCTGACTAGATTTGTTTTTCTTGAGATTAATCGCCATCAGATACTCACTTTCTAATTCTGATTCGAGGGTCAAGTGTGGAGTAAATCAGGTCGGCCGCAAGGGTCGCCATAACTGCAAGGAACGCCGTGATGCTAAATGTTCCCATCAAGAGATTCAAATCCTGCGACTGAATAGCTTCATTGGCAAGGCTTCCCATACCTCGCCAGCCAAACACGCTTTCAGTGATGATCGCACCACCGACGATACCGGCAATGTCAAAAGCAATCAGAGTGGTCAATGGAAGCATAGCGTTTCTCAGTGCGTGACGAAGAATAACTTCACGCTCAGGCATTCCCTTGGCTCGAGCCGTTCTAATGTAATCCATATTCAAAACGTCCAGCAGAGAAGCACGTGAGTAGCGAAGGTATCCAGCGAAGGAGATCAAAGTCAAAGCTACGGTAGGAAGAACAATGTGGCTTAGCAGGTCTAGATTTACAACCCAGAAATCGTTTGATTTTAGGACAATGTTGTAGCTGCCCATGGTCTGAATAGGCCTTCCATCTGAAAGCTTATAGTAAGGAACCCAGGCCTGCATAAACTTGTCAGCCAAGGTATAGAGCGAGACAAAGAATGCCGAGAGCATAGAGACTCGGATGACTGGACCCCGGTCCACCTTAGTAAAGAAGTAGCCCACGAAGTAACTAACGACAATCATCAAGACAGCAAAAGCGGCCAGCATGGCATAGTTTGCAGCTTCATTGGCCAAAATACCAAATGGAACATACACTGCAAGACCAATAGCAACTGAAGTTAGGCCAGCGTAAACAGCCTTACGGTTTCCAAGTCCAGCGAACAAGTTTGCCATTCCGATTGAGGTAGCAACACCTAGGAGGCCGACACCGACCATTCCTAAGCTTGGGTGCCGGAACCACTGAGTGAGGCTCGCTAGGTAGAAAAGCACTACAAATGTTGCAAAGGTCACTCCCCAGGTGATAAGTACTCGCTGTCGACTACCGCTCACAAAGCCGGCAACCACTACTCCTAGCAGGGCCGAAGCACCAATATTCCAAACTATGTCAATTGTGGAGTTTGCCAGGAAGTCATTAAATCTAATTGCCATGTATTCCTTGAGCAAGACCGCCACCCAGAAAATTGGCAGAGAGAAAAGCAAAAAGGAAATGAAAGTCAAGGTGTAATCAAGTCTTGAATACTGACGCAGTGCACTTAGGACACCGAAAGTGATACCTAGGACAATTGCCAACAGCGTTGCAATAGTTACCAAGCGAATTGTCATAGGAATTGCTGCAGCAATCTGATCGATAACCGGAAGGCGAAGAATTGAGGTATTACCGAAGTCAGGTTTTCCAACAAAAATCCCCAACGCTTTCGAAAGCCAGAGGAAGTAACGAGCAGGCGGAGGAACATCTAGGTTCAGCGTCCTAGTAAGCTCCGCGATGATTACTTCTTTTTTCGGATCTGTGCTTTCTCTGATGCCAGCAAGCGGGTCACCTGAATATGCGGCCAAATTATAAGTTAGAAAAGTTGAGCCAAACAAAATAAGAATGGCCAGTGAGATTCTTCGTCCGATGTAAGCGAGCACTTGAATTCCGTTCCTTGTTAACTGACTAGGAGACTTACCGATTTAGTTTAGCCGATATTCAGTGTCGATTCACTCATGCGAAACCAGTTTAGGGCTTAAAGAGTTCTTGGTGGCACCCCGTGAAGAGTGCCACCAAGAGACTTGGTTTTGGATTCTAAACCATAACTAAAAAGTTATGAATTAGAAGCCAAGCTGCCAGTAGTTCCAGACAACGTTAGGGTTCAACGGACTTGGAAGTACTCCAGTCACTGACTTGTTCCACGCTGCCATACCTGGCCACTGGTATAGAGGCAATGAGTAGTAGTTGCTCCATAGAATCTTCTCAGCGTTGATCTTAGCTGTGGTGATTCCAGTAGCACTCAGGTTACCTTCGAATACGGCTAGAGCTGCATCCAATGCTGGATCGTTCCAACCAGCAGCGTTGTTTCCACCGGTGCTTTGGTATTGAGGGTTAGTACCTGTCTGGCTAATTGCGCTCTTTGACCACGCGAAGTCGTAAACATCGTAGTCGTTACAGTTCAGGTAGTTAGGCCATCCGGTGGTGTGCGTTGGGATAACGTTGAAACCAACCTTGGCTGACTGTAGCTGAATCTGTGTACGAATGTCTACACGACGAGCGGCGGTGCTTGCTAGGTACTTGACAGTGATGTCGTTGGTACCTGGGCCAGCGTTAGGGAAGTACTTCTTTACAATAGTCAGAGCCAAAGCGTTTCTGGCGTCCTGGTCCTTAGTAATGAAGTCTGAGTTGTAAGCGCTTGAGCCTGCAACAACCTTTGCGTAGTCGCCTTCAGTAGTTAGTGAGAACAAGCTGTTTAGAACAGGCGAGTTACCAGTAAATGCTGGGTCGAATACCTTACCGATGTATGTGTTGGCAATAACCTGACGAGGAACGGTTAGCATAAATGCCTTACGTAGTTCCTTCGAACGAGTTGAGTTACCAGCCCATGGGCC
>DDPP01000038.1:40723-40929 GCA_002342255.1 Micrococcales bacterium UBA2465 | reverse complement strand
CTAGAAACTGTTGAGTAGAAGGTAGATGTAGCTGAACCTGAGTACAGGTCAACTTCACCGTTCTTCATTGCCTGGCCAACTGCTGCGTCGCTGAATGTTGTACCTGAAGCTGGGAACTTGAACACGATAGTGTCTAGGTTTCCAGTCTGCTTAGGTGCACCACCGATTGCGCCGTTAGGGTTCTTCACCAAAGTACATGATGAAGC
>DDPP01000038.1:12694-40690 GCA_002342255.1 Micrococcales bacterium UBA2465 | reverse complement strand
GTTGAAGAGTTGACGGTTGTGATGTTCCATACGGTTGACCACTTGTCAGCAATTCTTCCCATTAGTGTACGAGAGTCATCACGAGCTGCCTTCTCATCTGCGTAGTCTGGGTCGCTCTGAGCTGGAAGATCAGCCATAGCACCGTAGTAAGCGTCTTCAAACAATGACTTGTATGTAGCGTTTGTACGGACAGACTGAAGAGCCTTCTTACCCTTTGCAAGACCAACCAAAGCGTGAACTGCACCTGGGCCAGGTCCGAAGATCTGCCAGTCAGGCTGGAAAGCGTCATACTTTACAGTCACAGAGAAGTTGTCATCGCTTAGATCGAATGAGTCTGCACGAGTGTGGGTGTCATATGCGCCACCGTAACCAGCAGAGTTGAAACGTGATCCAGCATCTGAATTAGGGTCACCCAAACCAGCCTTGATTGAGTAATCAGAGCTTGATAGAGCGTGACTTAGCAAAAGATCCTGAGCGGTAATCAGAGTTCCGTCTGAATACTTCAAACCTTTCTTGACAGTGTAAGTAACTGCGAAACATCCGAACTGAGCGTCAAGCTGAGCCTGGGTGGTTGCAGTTGGTGAACAACTGTTCTTGGTGATCTTAAATGTACCGAAGGCAGTGTTGCGAATAAGAACAGCCTTGTTGTTAAAGTAAGTGAATCCAGCACCAGTAGGAGTAAGTACGTCCACGTTAGTTACTAGGTTCTTACCATTAACACCGGTGTTAAGACCTGATAGTGTGTTGCCCTCTTGGACAATCAGGGTCTTGTTAGCTGCAGTTGCATTCGCAGGTGACAGGCTCAAACCTGTTACTCCTAGAACAGAAACTGCGACTAGGGCTAGGCCCTTGACCAGATTTTTATTCATTGTTTCTCCTTGTTAATGGGGAAACACATTTGCCAGAATACGAGACTCTGACCCACATGTTTCCTTGGGTAGTGAAACTCTACCCCTAAACACCGACATGAAACAGGGGGTTAAAGCCAAATCGTTATATTTCTTTACAAGCCCGAAACAAAGCAAAAAACCGCAGAAATACAGGTCTAAACCGAGTCTTCCTGTTCCTGGTGCTATGGTTGTCTAACGCCTGAATCTTTAGGCACAGTTGTTTTGGTAGGGAAAACTGGTGTGAACCCAGTACTGACCCGCAACCGTGATTCGAATTTCGATGAGTCGGAATGCCTGCCAAGTCAATGACTCCAAAATATATACCGTCGTGGTCTGCGGGTGGAGTCGGGTAAATTTTTTGCCCGTCATCGCACAAGGATCGCAAACCAGAAAGGGTTGCGATGTCAACAACAAACAAATTGAGAACGGTAATTGTTTTTGCAATTGCCAGTGCGCTCACCATCACCTTAGCTTCATGTTCCCTTTCGGGATATGGTAAGGACTCAAATCCAAAAACAAGCCAATGGCTTTATTCGCAGCTAAAAAATGGCGAATACGTCGATCAGTACGACGACGGTCAAGCCGATATTGGCATAACGATGGAGACCATGATCCAGCTCAGCGGCGTAGGTTATGACAAATCAAAATTTACAAAAGCTATAGCTTGGCTAAAAAAGAATCAGAAATTAATCAAAACTCCAGGGCTAAAAGCTGAATACATTTTTACTGCCAGAGCTCTAGATTTCTTTGATGATAAAACTGTGCAGAAGAAACTAAAGGAACTGAAGTCAGTAATCGCTGCAGATGGAACAGTTCCTGACACAAATAACTTTTCATATTGCTGGGTAATCTATGGTCTTTTGGCCGCCGATGAAAAAGAATTAGCGAATAAAGTATCGCTCGTTTTGGCAAACCAATTTGAAGAATCTGGTGGCTATAAGTACGTCTACGGAGACTTTAGCGCGAGCGAGGCTTCTGATGTAACCGGATTTGTTGCAATGACCCTCAAACTAACCAGCGTGCTAGGAAACGAAACAGATCAGAGCATGAAGACATTCGTTGCCGGAAGAGCTAAAGTTTGGCTGAACAAAAACAAAATTGACGGAGATCACTGGACATCTTTCAATGAGATCGATCCAAGTGGAACAGCTTATGCAGCTATGGCATACCGTACTTGGGAGAACGACACCAACCCCTATTCAGAGTGGCTGAAGAAGCAGGTCAATCCTAAAGATGGCGGGATCATCTCACCTTGGTCAGATGGGTTATCCGATGTGTTCAGCACTTCCCAAGCAATTTTGGCCCTGAATAACTTGAACTTCACAGACATCCTCAAACAAAAAGTAAAGTAATGAGGTTATTCGTCAGGCTAGCTCTGGTTGGTCTGGTGGCTCTGGTGGCGATTGGGTTTTTAATCAATCGCACCAGCCCATCCAACCAAGAGTCGACTCCAAGTGCTGCAAAAGATGGTCAATGTTCTGAATCTGGAACTTCGCTGGTTATCGATTTCGGCTCAGGGTCGACTAGAAATCCGATTGAGAAATGCGTTTCCAATTTCGATGGAAGTTCATGGAAACTCTTTGCCGCAGCTGGTCTAGAGGTTTCAGGCACAGATCAGTATCCGGTCGGTTTCGTTTGCAGGATTAACGGCTTCCCAGATGAATCTTTAGAAAACTGCATTAACACTCCAGGATCTTCAACCGGCTCTTGGGCATTCTTTGTTGCCATTGATGGCAAATGGGAATACAGCCCTGTAGGTGCCGCTGGACATAAAGCTAAATGTGGCACGGCTGAGGGCTGGCGATTTCTATCCCCCGGTGAAGTGCTGACTTCCGCGCCACGAGTTAAACCAATAACCCATTCCTGTGAAAAATAGTTTTCTATCCGTTTCTAAAACTAACCCGGCGACCTGGTGGTTGCTCGGGTTGAGTTTCACGGTGTGCGCATCGCTCACCAAGAACCAAATAATCCTGCTGAGTATTTCGGCAATATCGATGGCCTTTGTTTGGCTCTTTAGAGAAGAGGCGAGTTGGTCAAAATCGATAAGCTTTTACCTTCGCTTAGCCCTGATAGTAATTTTCATTCGAGTCGTGTTCAGAATGATATTCAATCTGGAAGCAGATTTGGACAATCCTCTGATTACCCTTCCAAGATTAACTTTTGATTTTGGAAACGGATTTAGTTTTCAGCTCCTAGGTTCGATCTCGGCGCTTAGCTTCAATGCAGCACTTACCGATGGCTTGCGACTATCGGCGATTATTCTCTCCATCGGGATGGCTTCATCTTTAGCGAATCCAAGAAAACTTTTGAAAGCTACACCCGGCGCTCTATACGAAGTGGCAACGGCAATCTCGATAGCACTGAACCTTGCTCCACAGTTAATTTCCTCCATCAAACGTGTGCGAAGGGCAAGAAGTCTCCGTGGTCAATCAAAAGGAATTCGTGCCATCCCAGGCATAGTTATCCCAGTTTTGGAAGACACTATTGATCAATCCATGTCATTGGCGGCCAGTATGTCTGCCCGAGGATTTGGAAGGAAAGGTAAGAAAACTCGGGTTCAGCAAACGCTAACCAGGTTGTTGGGTTTACTTGCCGTAGCATGTTTGGCGATTGGAACATTCCTTTTATTAGTCAGCCCTGAGAACCTTCAACTAGATTTAGGGTTAACCATTTTCGGGCTAATCGCCGCATTCCTTTATATAAGAATGTCTTCGCTTGGCGAAAGTAGGACTAAATACATAAATCAACGATGGCGAATTGGCGATATTTGCTGGATTGGCTTCATTGTGGCAGCTCTTGCCGGCTCTTTTAGCGGGGTCAGCTGATGATTACCTTAAAAGATCTCACTTTTAGTTATCTTCGGGCCGACGGCAGTCCAGCCAGCGAGACTCCCCTGCTAAATAGAGTGAACTTGGAAATTCCCGCGGGTGAATTTGTCTTGATTTGTGGGCCAACTGGATCTGGCAAATCTACACTGCTCAAAGCCCTCACTGGTTTAGCACCGAGCTTCACCGGCGGTTTACTCAGTGGACAGGTAATCATCGACGGTCAAGACCTAACCGGAAAGGCTCCATTTGAGTTTGCCAATCTGGTGGGCTATGTGAATCAACAACCAGAAGGTTCTTTTGTTGCAGACACAGTGCTAGATGAGATTGTCTACGGTGCCGAACAGCTCGGCAAGCCTGTAATAGAAATTGAGCAGAGACTAAAAGAAGTTACCGAAATTCTTGGCTTGACCGATCTACTGAAGCGAGATGTATCCTCGCTTTCTGGAGGTCAGCAACAACGTGTTGCGATTGCCTCAGCGCTTATCGCCGGTCAACGAGTGCTACTCCTAGATGAACCAACTTCAGCTCTGGATCTTTCGGGTGCGAACGAGGTTCTGAAAACACTCAAGTCACTAGCGCACTCACATGGGGTAACCGTATTACTTGCTGAGCATCGCATAAGCAGAGTAATTGCGGAAGTAGATTCTGTTTTAGTGGTCCATGGCGATGGCAGCGTTACTAAAGGGAATCCAGAAACACAATTCAATGACGAACGTTTCGCTCCACCAATAATCGAACTCGGCATAAAGCTTGGTTGGAATCCACTGAGCGTAGATGCAAATATGGCAACAAACCGCTGGGCAGAAGGGCAACACAGTTTTTCACCGAGAGATAGAAATCCTGCAGGTCCAGAAATCCTGAAAGTGTCAGATTTATCTCTGCACTTTGGGAAAGTAGTTGCACTGAAAAATATTTGTGCTTCATTTTATGGAAATCGGTTAACCGCAGTAATGGGTGAAAACGGGTCTGGTAAAACGTCCCTGTGCTGGGCTATCCAAGGTTTAGGTGAACGCAGTTCTGGAAGTGTTTTGCTTGGTAATAATGACACCGCTGAACTTGCCAAGCAGACAAGGTTAGACCAGGTTGCAATGGTTCCGCAGCGGGCGGCGGATCTGCTTTTCCTGCATTCTCTAGCCGAGGAACTTGCTGAATCTGACCGATTTGCCGAAGTGGAAGCTGGTGCAACAGCAAAACTATTTATGGGTCTTGCCGGAAGGATAGATACTGCTATTCACCCACGGGATCTTTCAGCCGGCCAACAGCTTGCTCTGGTGCTTGCCATTCAGTTGGTCAAGGGAGCTAAAGTCCTAATTCTGGATGAACCTACCAGAGGTTTGGATTACGCCGCCAAGCGCGCATTAGCCAAACAATTGGCTACTCTGAGAGCCCCGGACAGATGCATCATTTTGGCAAGTCACGATATCGAGTTTGTTGCCATGGTTTCGGACCGAGTGCTTCTGTTGAAGGAAGGCGAAATTATCTCAGATTCTTCTCCAGAAGAAGTTTTGGGCTGGGGTCAACCATTAGCCTCCCAGGTAGCAATAATCTCTAAGACCACAGGACTTATTACTGTTGAGCAGGTTGACAAATGAGAAGGGCTATTTCTATCCTCAGTGTCAGCATCGCCGGTCTTGCCAGCGTGCTGATGTTCGCCTGGCCGCTGCTGATTGCAACTAATGCCCATAATGAATCAGCGGTTGCTCAAGGTGTATTCATAGTTTTAATGCCTTTGATGCTGGTGCTAATTCTTGTTGAATTTGCCAGTGGCGATATTGGTTCAAAACAGTTGGCCCTTCTGGGAGTACTGATTGCGCTTAACGCCGTGATCCGATTGCTTGGTGCTGGAACATCAGGGATAGAAACAGCTTTTTTCTTAGTCATTCTCGGGGCCTATATTTTTGGTTCAGGATTTGGTTTCCTACTTGGTTCAGCCTCAATACTTGTTTCAGCAATCCTGACTGGTGGAATTGGTCCTTGGCTTCCTTTCCAAATGATGGGAGTTGGCTTGGTAGGCCTTGGGGCAGGAATCCTTCCCAAGCTGAAAAAATTATGGCAATCGAAAATTGTTTTAGTTTTATATAGTCTCATCGCAAGCTTTGTTTATGGTTCGCTAATGACTTTATGGAACTGGCCATTTTTAGCCGGAACCGGCACATCTCTTAGCTATGTTGCTGGAGATGACATTCTGAATAATCTAAAGCGATTCTTTCAATACGAACTTGTCACTGGCGGTTTCTTCTGGGATATGGGAAGAGCAATAACTACCTCATTACTAATCCTCTTAACTGGAACAGCCCTGATCACCACACTCAATCGTGCAGCAATCAGGGCTGGGGTGCTAAAAAGAAATTAGATGTTAGTCGGGTAAACCGCAAGCAACACTGTGACAATCACAGTGAAAGCTAAAACCATCAAGCCGGTCTTCCAGGTGTATTTGAATTCTTTTCGAGCGATGTGGACGATGTTTGCCAAAACCATAATGGTTACCAAACCAACACCGGCAGCAACTCCCAGTCCATAAGCCCAGTCCAAGTTGAATAATGTTATTGCCAAAGGGGAAAGGATTACTCCTAGCCCACCTAGCACTTCAGCGACACCAATGAACTTGACCGTGCCTTTAGGTGAGGACTTTACCCAGCCCCAGCCGCCTTCGATCAGCTTTTCATCAGGGGTGCGAAGTTTGTGGATTCCAGCCTTGATAAAACTGAAAGCTACGAATGCCGAAACAAGCAGTGCGGCTCCGATTAGTGTGTATTCCATGGTGTTTCTCTTTCTATTGGTTGAAAAGGTTCATAGTCGTAATTAGACTTGTCCTAGTAAAGCACCACTTGACTAAATTAGTCAAGTCCCCCTTTACTTAGGCGTGTCGAAAGGGTTGTCATGGAAGTAAAAGTTCATGCAGAACGCACCAACGAAGGTTGGACCGCTGCTGTGGCAGGCCCTCAGGGTTTCACCGTCACCGCCAAGCGTCTTGACCAGTGCAAAGAGATGGTCGTCGAAAAACTCAAATCCCTAGAAGAACAAAAGGGAAATCCCGAAGTTTGCGAAGTGGTAATCAAAGTAGAGGCAGAACTTCCAGGGATTATTTGCGATCTAGAAGCTGCCAAAGAAAAGATGCAGGAAGCTCAAAAGCTTCAGGAAGAAGCTTCGCAGGAAATTAGAAGCGTAGTTAGCCGCATGCGGGATGAAGGTCTAACTATCCGCGACATCGGAGTATTGCTAGGGGTCTCCCCCCAGCGCGTTGCTCAACTTATTGGCTAGTAAAAAAGAAATGGCGGCCACTTTCGTGACCGCCAAATTCTTTAGCCTAAATTACTGACTGGTGAGTGCTGGAAGAATCGCACCCGAGAATACCTGCCATGCCAAAAGTGACTTAGCAACAAAGCTCAGGGTGATGTAAACACGTTCACCGAATAGGTAGTCCTTCCACTTGCCAACCTGGCGATACTGTAGTGCTTGGTTGATAGCAAAAGTGTTGAAGGCAATAAATATGGTGATGATGATTCCGAAAACGAATGGAGGAATCTCGTTAGTGCCTTCGTAGCCAGGACGGAATACCGATATGCCAATGATGATCCAAGGAACAATTCCGGTCATGCAGCCCATGATGAAGGGCAAAGCCTTCTTATTTCCTGGAGTCTCATACTTCTCTTGAAGAGCACCAAACATAATCATGCTGGCGTTCACAGCGAATACCGCAATCAAACCTGCATAGTCGGTAAACCCATTTAGCAGCATGATTGCAGTGATCATGATGGATGAAGACAATGAGTATTCAGTCCAACGGAAGTAATTGTGGTTCTTAGCTAAACCATCGAAGTAACGTTTCTTGAACCATGGTGAAATGATTGCGAAGTGGAATATCGCGGATAGAAACAAGAAGGCAACAATAGCCCCACCCAGATTAAGAGTGAACAATTCAACTGGCTTTGGTGCTAATACTTCAACTGGTTTCCCGTCATCGCCTATGAAAAAACTTCCAGGCTTGAAACCCGGAGGAGCGTCCATCCAACTGGCAGTGACTGGGAAGTAACCTTGAACTTTCAGCTGTAGCAGTAATGCAAGAAATGAGATTGCCGATACTAGGTGCAGAACACCTGCGGCAAAGTTGTAACGAGTAAGACCTGCGGTGCTGGTCTTTTTAGCCAATTTGGCTTCTTTCTTATCTGACATAGATAATTCCTTTCATTGGGAATCGCCAGATATAGCCTAGTTAGAACTAACCAGAATGATGGGTGTTTAGCCTGCTACTGGTTCAAGTATTCAGATGACAGAGCATTCACAGAGCCAATAAAGAAGCCATTGTGATACATGGAGTAGCTAGGGACAACCCATAGAACACCATTCTTGTCATAGGCAACCCCATAACCTCTCACGACCTTATCTACTGTGGTGATGCAATCAGTTCCTGGAGCTGGATTGTTTTCACAGTAATCAAGGTATGAATCTAGTTTTGGGCCACCATACAAAGTTGAACCTGGATCACCGAGTACTGTTACACGATATGGGTTATCGAAGTAAGAACCTAGTCGAGAAACCGCATCTTTTTCTGATTCAGTTTGGACAGTGTAATTTTCACCAAAGACAGCCAAAGTTCCTGAAACCGTGGAAAGTGATCCGTTTACAAAAGAGGCACATAACTGAATTGGAACTTCGTGCCCACCGATTATTTGGTTAGCGCAGGCATGAAAAGTATCAACGTCTTTGGTAACAGTTACGTCTGAGTATTCAACTTCCCAATCTTCACTCAAAATTTCTCCCCGAATTGCCATGATGATCTGCTGGAGTTTGGCTTTAGCTTCAGCTTTGGTGTTGAATTCTCCAGAAGAGCCCTGGCTCGGCGAGTTCATCTCCAAATAGAAACTAGGCGTAGGGCGATCCACTAAATAAACAAAGCCGGTCTTTTTGTCCCGAATTTCCAAAATGTCGGATTGCTGAGACGGGCCATCTTCGATCCAAACATCTGATTTGTCCATTCTTGTTACTTCACCTTCGACCCCAAAGTATTCAGCTAATCTTTGCAGCAAGGTCTCGTTTGGAATCACTTGGAACGAGTCATACATAATTGGCGTCCAGTCAGCTTTTTCAGACAGGTTTGGTCCCGCAGTGGCAACTACATCCGGCACCCAAATTCTCAACCCATTTACTCCTGAATCTGCATTTCCTACAGAATCTTGGCCAGGACTGGCGAGTTTGAAATGTCTTTGCTGCAGGGTTCCATTTAGAGGCGTCACTTTTGGATTAGGTTCGTTGGAATTAGTTCCTGAATCGGCAGATGGGTTTGTATTTGAAAGAGCTGAAATTGGGTCTAAACCGTGAGCGTTCATAGAAAAAGTGACCCCGGCAATTACTGCGAAGGCGGCAGCCCCACCAATAACACTGAATGCGGTTCTAGGTGTGAACCACCGACGTGGGCCTTTCACCGAATCGGACACGGTTGCTGAAGTGATTATGCGATCGTCAAGCAACGGAGCACTCTGCGCTTTAGCTGAATTTTTTAGGGCTACTAAAAGCTCGTCTTGTTCAAAGTCTTTACTCATATCTGGTTTATGTCTTTTCTGCTAAACATCTGACAGTTGGGAAGCTAAATTGGCTGACAGTCTTTCTCGTGCTCGTTTCAATCTCTGACTTGTGGTGTTCTCAGAAGTTCCTAGCACAACTGCTATCTCTTTGATGGAAAGTTCTTCAAAAACTAGAAGACTCAAAAGCTGTCTATCAGAACCAGATAGAGCCGCAAAGGCTATTGCAACTCCGCTACCATCCAAGGCCATGTCTTCTGCTGAAGGTGCTGACTTATCGGTATCCAGAATGGGTAAGTGGATAATCCTGTTTACTGCTTTTCGACGATGGTTAGAAACAACATACCCAGCGATCTTATAAAGCCAGGCTAATTCCATACCCTCGGGACAATCCACCTTTTTACGCCATGCAATCTCAAAGATTTCACTGGCTAAATCTTCTACTTGGTCCCTATCAACGCGACGAGACAAATACTTGGAGATGTCTTGCAGGTGTGTCCGAAAGACTGTGACGAATTGATTGCTATCCATCACTGCTCCCGCCGGTATTCACTATCAAGATGGCAAAAGACACCATACCTTGATTATGTTGTCTTATTTGTAAATCTGACACTATGTGCTTAAATGTGAAAACCCCTGAAGTGATCAGGGGTCTAAACATTGGGGTGGTGGAGATGGGGGGAATCGAACCCCCGTCCATGACATCGAAACGAACTCTTCTACGGGCGTAGCTTCACTAATGATTTTCTCGGCTGCGGTCTTTGCATGAAGCGACTAAACCGACCAGCCCAGCCTGAGTAAAAGTCCCATGTAGCCCTAAGGCGTAACTACACAGCTAGATTTCTAAATGACGCTAGGACCCAACACGAAATCTAATGTTGGACTAACGGACTCGGGCTAGGCGCTATTAAGCGGCTAGGGCGAAGTCAGTGCTGTTAGATTTAGCACCTATATTTTGCAGCGAACATTTACGTGTTGACGCTACATTCACGGCCCGCTTCTTTTCGTATCAAGAAGCCTTGTCGAAACCGATCATCCCCATATTGAATTACCAAAACCCTTGGTAGGGCTAGATAACTATAAAGCTATCTGCAGACATAAACAATAAGTCTGTCTCTTTTATTCCCGAATTACCAGTCTTTACCTTTGGTGGACATCGCTCTATCCGCCTCACGCTTATCCTGCTGCTCTTTGAGGGTCTGACGCTTGTCATATTCGCGCTTACCTTTAGCTAAAGCCAGTTCAACTTTAGCTCTGCCATCTTTGAAGTAGAGCGATAGCGGAATCAGGGTGAAACCTGATTCTTTGACTTTTCCGGTTAACTTATAGATCTCATCGGCGTGAAGTAATAGCTTGCGTTTTCTTCTAGTGCTGTGGTTGTTCCAGGTGCCCTGGAAGTATTCAGGGATATGGACATTTTCTAGCCAGACTTCACCATTATCAATGCTGGCAAAACCATCAACCAAGCTGGCTCTGCCTTCACGAAGGGACTTAACCTCTGTTCCGGTTAGGACAATGCCAGCCTCATACACGTCTTCAATGTGATAGTCGTGTCGGGCTTTACGATTAGTGGCAACAACTTTTTGGCCACTTTCTCTAGGCATTTCGACTCCTTGGATATTTAGAACAGCCAAACAGTCTAACCGTTAGACGCGTAAATATCTCCTGATAGAAGAGAAGGCGGCTAGACCAGCCAGTAACGCTCCAACTCCAACCAGCGCTGGAATCAGCGCTCCGGCATCGGCTAGCCCGACAAAACTTGTAAATGGAAGTTGTTGGGCTAGGTAACCCTGAACAAAGAACTGAACCAGAGCAAGGATCGCTCCCCCAGCCAGCAAGCTTCCAATTACACCGGCGACTACGCCTTCAAGAATGAACGGCAGCTGAATATAGAAGTTGCTGGCACCAACTAAACGCATAATTCCAATCTCACGTCTTCGCATAACCGCTGATAGACGAATCGTGGTAGAGATCAAAAGGGTTGCTGAGAACAGCATCAAACCGGCAATAGACAAGGCGGCCAAGCTAGCGATGTTTAGCATCGAGAAGATTTGATCTAGGTAACTTCTCTGGTCTTTCACTTCTTCAACCCCACTTAGACCATTGAAGCTTTCGATAATTATGGGTGCTTGGTTTGGATCTTTTAGGTTAACCCAGAAGGTTTCATTCAGCTGAGCCGGAGTCACATACTTGGCCACCGCGTTATCTTTGAATTCCTTTTGGAAGGTTTGGTAGGCCTGTTTGTGATTTTGGAAGTAATACTTCTCGATATAAGGCTTGAGGGTTTCTGAATCTAAACGGCTTTTAACAGTCTTCTGGACATCTTGGCTTGCTTCACCTTGGGGGCAAACATCCTGCGGTGAGGTCTTAGTGCAAAGGTAGATAGCAACCTGCGCTTTGTCATACCAGTAGGTCTTCATAGAACCAATTTGTTGTTGCAACAGACCTGCAGTTCCAACAAAAGTCAGTGAAATAAAGGTAACCAAAATCACTGAGATGACCATGCTGAGATTACGTCTTATAGCAACACCTATCTCAGTTAGAACGAAGTTGGCTCTCATTTGCTGACTCCGTAACCACTACCTCGTTCATCGCGAACAATCTTTCCCTGGGAAAGTTCGACAACTCGTTTGCGTCCACGATCAACAATTCCTTTATCGTGAGTCGCCATCAAGATTGTGGTTCCGCCTAGATTGATCCGATCTAGCAGGGCCATAATTCCTTCTGAGGTATTCGGGTCCAAGTTTCCAGTTGGCTCATCGGCTAAAAGAATCGCCGGTTTATTCACAATTGCTCGGGCTAACGCAACTCGCTGCTGTTCACCTCCGCTTAGTTCGTTAGGCAGTGAATCTGCCTTTTCCTCTAAACCAACCAGTCTTAATACATCTGGAACGGCTTCTGATATGAAGCCAGAGGATTTGCCAATTACTTCAAGGCTAAAAGCTACGTTTTGTGCTGCAGTTTTGTTAGGTAACAGTCTGAAGTCTTGAAAAACAACCCCTAGGTTTCTTCTGAACTTGGGCACTCGACGATTAGGTATACCAATTAGGTTTTCCCCTAAAACATGAATTGACCCACTGGTTGGCAAATCTTCGCGAAGAATCATCCGCATCAAACTTGATTTACCTGAACCGGAAGCACCGACTAGGAAAACGAACTCACCTTTATCTATTTCCAAAGACACTTCATCAAGTGCTGGTCTTGGGGCACCTTTATATTGCTTACTTACCTGGTCAATTGAAATCATTAGGTTTTTAGCCTAAATTGCCCAAGCCCCAACTGCCCTCTGGGTTTTAGCGTGTTGGACTATTTTTCGGTTTTACGCCATCTAATGCCTGAGGCAATAAAACCCGCCAAATCACCGTCAAAGACTGCATCTGGATTGTTAACTTCAAAGTTTGTTCTGAGATCTTTCACCATCTGGTATGGCGCTAAAACATAGTTGCGCATTTGGTCTCCCCAAGATGCGGTGGCATCACCGGCGAGCTGTTTTTTCTGAGCCTCCTCCTCAGTTCTTCTCAGTTCTAGCAACCGGCTTTGCAGAACTCTGAGGGCGGCAGCTTTGTTCTGTAATTGGGATTTTTCATTTTGACAGCTAACTACGGTTCCTGTTGGCAGGTGAGTGATTCTAACCGCAGAGTCTGTGGTGTTCACCGATTGACCGCCGGGACCTGAAGAACGGAAAACATCTACCCTGATCTCATGCTCTGGAATTTCTATAACATCGGTTTGTTCAATTAGTGGAACTACTTCTACTGCAGCAAAGCTGGTCTGTCTTTTACCCGCCGCATTGAAAGGGCTCATTCTGACAAGTCGATGAGTTCCAGCCTCGACTGAAAGTTGACCAAAGGCATAAGGCTCATCTATTTCAAAAGTTGCAGACTTGATTCCTGCGCCTTCAGCAAATGAAGTGTCCAGCACCTGAGTTTTCCAACCCTGTTTTTCGCAATAGCGTAAATACATCCGCAAAAGCATCTCGGCAAAATCTGTTGCATCATCGCCACCGGCTCCAGATCGAATCGTCATGATGGCACTGCGCGAGTCATATTCCCCATTGAGTAGAGTTTGAATCTCTGATTCAGACACTTCTTTTTCTAACTGAGCCAGTTCCTTTTTCGCCTCACCGGTCACAGCTTCGTCAGACTCACTGTTAGCCAGACTGACCAGCACCTCTAAGTCATCGATTCGCTGTTTTAGGCTATGCATTTGCTTTATCAGGGTCTGCTTGCGAGAAAGTCCACTGGTAATTTTTTGGGCATTCTCTGGGTTATCCCAAAGTTTTGGGTCTTGAGCCAACTTCTCCAGTTCTAAGATTTCTTGCTCCAATTTGGGAAGATTATTCACTTCGGTGATTGTTCCCAAAGTTAGGCGAAGTTGCTTGATTTGATTGGAAAGATCAAGCTCGGACATGCTCACTAGTTTAACTGTTCAAACCCTTAGTCGATTCACAGACTGGATAACTAGACTTTGACTATGAGAGAGCAGTTGAGACGATTTAAGGCATTTGGCATCGGAATAGCCCTATTGCCATTGCTAGCCTCAGTCGTATCAACTACCGCAACGGAAGCCGCTAGCATCCAGCCAAGCTACGAATTGATTGCCCACGTTCCGGTCGCAACTCTTCCGGTAGCAGCCCAGGTTGAGATCTCAGCTAATTCGGCACCAAATACAGTTATTGGAACCACAAGACTAGAAAGCTTAGATAACTACGGTTGGTGGGGCATCGTGACCGTTCCAGCTGGAGCAGGGACATTGTGTTTCAACGCAACTGGGCTACCAAAGAGCTCAACCTGTGTCAATCCAGTTATTTCTCACCAGGTCTGGCTCGACGCAGCAGGTGTTCCCTACCTTTCAAGAGTTGCCGCGGCCAAGAACATCAAAGTTCACCTCAGCACTTCCAGTAAAACTAATCGCTTCGGAGTCTTAACAGTAAACGGCATAAGTCAGACTCAACCATTTGTAAAAGTAAGCACATCCGATTTTGTTGCAGTTTTTCCTGTAGAAGCCAACACCACAACATTCAGTATTAGAACCCAATCAACGAAATCCAAGAAACTGGTTGACGATGTTGTTGACTTTGAAGGCAACGCGGCCAAACTTTCTGAAATTTATATAACCAATGGCTTGCCCCAGATTTATGGAAGTCTCGCAGAACAAAGCAATACCGTTTACATTCATTATCACCGCGATGACAATGTTTATAAGAGTTGGGGTTTACACACCTGGTACAGCAATTCTTTCGGCGGTGCGGCAACCGACACTACCTGGGCCAAACCAAAAACTCCGATTTCTTCCAAGCCAGATAGTTGGGGAATCACTTTCAAAATCCCGATGGCCTCATTCAGTAGCAAACTGCCCTACGTGATTCACAAAGGTGATTTGAAAGATCCAACTACAACCGACCAATATCTTGACTTAGCTCTTCTCGGTTATGAGATCTGGGTTGAGTCAGGCAAAGTGGATTTAGATGGAAATCTCCTAATTGCCTATCCGCAATTACCAGGAACGGATGTTTCTCCAGATGAACTTTCGATTGCGGATGCCACGGCCCTAGCTTCTGACTCACCAAGATCCTCATTCGCGGCAGACTCGATTTACTTCGTGATGATAGACCGCTATAAAAACGGTGACCCCAGCAACGATAAGGGTGGGATAAATTCCACCAATCGATCTGAAACAGGCTATGACCCTACTGATAACGCTTGGTCTCACGGTGGAGATTTGGCCGGTTTGAGCGATGGCTGCAGCAAAACTGATGGCACCGGTGATGGTTTACCAAGAATAAAAAACTTAGGTTTCAGCGCGGTTTGGATTACTCCGCCGTTCAAACAAAACTTCGTTCAGGGAGGTTCGGCTGCCTACCATGGCTACTGGATAAACGATTTCACCACGATTGATCCACACTGGGGAACCAATGCTCAGTTCAAGAGCTTTGTTGACTGCGCTCACCGGCTAGGAATGAAGGTAATCGTCGACATCGTGATGAATCACACGGGCGATGTAATTTACTACCGAGATGGTTATTACGGCTTCCGCAACAGTTCAACTAGCGCTGCCACTATCCCGAGCTGGGGAACCAGCATTAAGGCACCGAGCTGGCTAAATGACTTAAGTAATTATCACAACCAAGGCAACATTGGCGATTGGGGAAATCCTCAGCAATACAAAAATGGCGACTTCTACGGTTTAGATGACATCAAAACGGAAAACGATGTAGTAGTCAACGGTTTCGCCGATGTTTATTCAAGATGGGTAAATGACTTTGGAGTTGATGGTTTTAGAATCGACACCGCTAAACACGTCGATGATCAATATTTTTCTAAGTGGTGGCCAAAGATGTTGAACCTAACTTCAAGCACCATGGCAAATAAAAATCAAACTCTGTTCTCTTTTGGAGAATATTTTGACTCCAATGGCCCAAATCTCGGCAACTACATGCGCAAGTATGGGCTTCCATCAGTATTAGATTTTGCCTTCCAAACTCGTGCGGTCAGCTATGCAGCCGGTGGCAACTCTTCCAACCTCTCAGAAGTTTTTGGAAACGACAATAACTTCATAGCAAAAGCGAAAAGCCCATACAACTTAGTGACCTTCTTGGGGAACCATGACATGGGAAGAGTCGGTTACCTCCTCAATCAATCAGGTAGCACCAGGGCGCAATCTGATTTGCTAGCCCATGACATTATGTTCTTGACCAGAGGTATCCCCTCGGTCTATTACGGTGATGAAGTTGGCATGATCGGCAATGGTGGTGATAAGGCTGCTCGACAAGACATGTTCCCAACCCAAGTTTCCAGTTGGCGAACTGAGGATCGGGTATTTGGCTCTGCTATATCAACCGGCTCTGCATTGGGTTTGACCACTGCGTTGACCAGCAGAATCAAACAACTAAATGATCTCAGAAAGAACAACCCGGCTCTTGCCACCGGTTCTCAAACTCAGCGACTTGCAGATGGCAATGTTTTAGTTCTGTCTCGCTTAGATTCGACAACCAGAACTGAATATTTAGTTGCTTTCAACACCGGTAACACCGATAGGACAGTGAAAGTGACCACCTCCACTCCATCCAGTAACTGGCAATCACTACTAACTGCAGGATCAGTCGCTTCAAATGGTTTAGCTGAAGTCAACATCACCATCCCAGCTCGGTCAACGCTGGTTTATAGGTCGCTATCAGCTTTGCCAAATGTGACTTCAGCCAGCGTTACCCTGAATGCCAACCCAGTTAGCAATAACCAGAGTATTCAGCTTTCCGCAGGAGTTTCCGGCAGCGACCTTGGCACTGTTACCTTCGTCGCCCGCCAGGCTGATGGCAGTTGGCAGGTCTTAGGTAGCGATGACTCGAGAAGTTATGGAATGACCTGGGACTACCAGCCTTTTGTCGGCGCTGGTCTGGCCAAGGGTACCAAAGTTGCTATCGCGGCTATTTACAAGAGCACTTCGGGAACTATATCAGTCTCTGCCGTGAAGACCATAACCATAAACTAGTAAGCGATAATTGACTGGTGATGGCTGGTCAAAACTTCTCTAAGCGAAAACTTATTTTTCCGGTATTTCTGCCATCTTTTCTATTTTCAACTGCAGAATTTGGAATCGTGCCAAGCATTCCTGCCTCAGCTATCGCTCTAGGCGCTAACCTGCCAACTGCGGGTGCTATCACCGGTTTGATGATGGTGGGTCGATTGGTTGCTGATTTACCGGCAGGTAAATTTGTTGACTTGCTTGGGGAACGCAAAGCCATGATTGCCGCAAGCTTGGTTTCAGCCCTGGGAATTCTTTCTTCATTATTTGCGCTGAACCTTTTTATGCTCGGTGTCGGCGTATTTATGGTTGGCGCTTCGGCAGCAGTTTTTGGTTTAGCGCGGTTGGCTTGGATGACCGAGCATGTCCCTATCAAAGTTAGAGCCAGATCACTTTCCATCCTCGGTGGAATGTTTCGCGCTGGGTCATTTGCTGGACCTGCCCTCGGTGCCTTGCTTATTCAAAATGCTTCAATC
Organism: Micrococcales bacterium UBA2465; assembly: GCA_002342255.1. GTDB lineage: Bacteria > Actinomycetota > Actinomycetes > Actinomycetales > Microbacteriaceae > Rhodoluna. The sequence continues at coordinate 23,456 of DDPP01000038.1, read as the reverse complement.
CAGGCTGTGTATTATTTACCCCTGGTGCTCTGTGGGTTAGCAGCGGTTATTCTAATTGCCAGCAAAGGTGAGCCTGACTTGGTAAAAAGCGCCAGCAGTTTGAAAGCCACTTTCCTAGTTGCTAAGCGCGAGGGTAAGAAACTTGCCACCTTAGGAGTTGCCTCCTCCATCCTTTCTGCGCTCAGAGCCACCAGAATGGTCGGTTTGCCACTTCTTGCAGTGGCTCTAAAGATCCCAGCCGAACAGGCATCACTGTATATTGCCTTTGCCGGAGCTCTAGATTTTGCAATGTTCTATATCAGTGGCCAAATCATGGATAAATATGGAAGAGCTTTTGCAGCTGTTCCAACTCTGGTTGGACTTGGCATAACTCACTTCCTAGTTGGTATAGCAGTTGACTCAACTACCTTTCTGCTTTTAGCTCTAATCATGTCTTTAGCCAACGGCATAGGTAGCGGTGTAATTATGGTGCTGGGTGCAGATCTAGCACCTAAGGATGCTCGCAACGAATTTCTCGCTTCCTTTCGCTTGCTGGTTGACTTCGGTGACGCCAGTGCACCATCGGTGTTGGCTGGACTCACCCTAGCCATGACCTTGCCCTTGGCAATGTCTTGCTTTGGCTTTCTAGGGCTAGTTGGTGCAGGGTTGATGTATAAATACATTCCGAGATACGCGGTAAGCCCCAAAGAGCAAAGTAATTCCCAGCTTTACTAAATAGACTTGCATCATTATGCAGATTTTTAAGAGAACATCACTATTTCTGGCTTCACTGTTAGTCGTTGGACTTTCGTTGACGCAAATTACCGTCAGCCAAGCTGATTCAGAAGCTCCAAAATACGACCTGGTGGTCCACGTGCCAAAAGCACTGCCTAAGTCCGCCAAGGTAACAATTTCTTTGGCCAGTGACAGTTCGAAGATTGCTGCAACTTCCAGAGCCACCGGCACTGACAGTTACGGTTGGTTTGGAGTTGTTTCAGTGCCACCAGCTGCTGGTTCATTGCTGATTCGGGCCACCGGCATGACGAACTCGGTTACCAGCATTGATCCAATTACCAAACCTGAAATTTGGTTAGACAAAGATGGCAACCCATGCCCTTCTCGTCTAATGGCAACTGGAAACATAAGGTTCACACTTGCCCCTTCTCCATATTCGAAAACTGACCGTTCGGTGGAGGTCACCGCTGGGGATCAGGTTTATAAGGCTGACTTCGGAAAGTCCATGGTGGCTCTGGTCAATGTCCCCACCAACCTAACTGAGGTTCATATCAAGACCAAACTTAAAGTTGGGTCAAGAACTATCGACACAAGTTTAGACATAGTCACCGACCTGTCTAAAAACTCAGATCTTTATTTGAGCGACGCTTATGAAGGTGCCCGTTTTGGTAAAAATGCGGCCGCCAACAAACTGGTCATCCATTACAAACGTGCCGACAATAAATACACCGGTTGGACACTAAACGCTCTTTACGACAGCAACTTCGGTGGGGCAGCGAAACCAAACACTTTCGCGAAATCACAGTCACCAGATTCAACTAAACCCGACAGCTGGGGTATAACTTTCACCGTGCCACTCACCCCAGAAACGACTCTCTTTCCATACATTATTCATAAGGGAAACCTGACCGATCCCTCTGACCGAGACCAGGCCATAGATCCGGTAGCCACCGGTGGTGAAGTATGGATTGAATCTGGCAACACCGATAAGAATGGTAAGCAACTGGTCACGGTGCCAGTTCCCGCTGCGGAGCCAGATCTACCTAGCCCAAGCCTGACCGATGCTCAATCCCTTGTCGGCACCACCGAGAGATCCTCTTTTGCTAATGACAGCATCTATTTCGTGATGTTTGACCGTTACAAGAATGGTGATTACACAAACGATCAGGGTGGCTTGGTTGGCGATGTGAATACCACCGGTTACCTGCCAACCGACTGGGCCTATTCTCACGGTGGTGACCTAAAAGGTTTAGCCGACGGTTGCCAAAAGAACGATGGCTCAGGAGATGGTATCCCAAGAATAAAGCGTCTTGGATTCACTTCGGTTTGGATAAGCCCACCATTCGTTCAGAACTTTGTGCAAAATGGCTCTAGCGCTTACCACGGCTATTTCGTTACCGACTTCACCAAGATTGACCCACACTGGGGCACTAATGAAGACTTCAAAGCGGTCACAGATTGTGCTCACCGCTTAGGCATGAAAGTCATTCTCGATATTGTCGTGAACCACACCGGAGACATAATTCAGTATGGTTCCGCCCGCGATTTCAATGGCCAGGTAAATAATTCTGCATTCATTCCAGAGGATGCTAAAAATGTTAAAGCTCCTGCTTTCCTGAATGACCTCTCGAATTATCACAACATGGGTCCAATCAAAAACTGGAGCAGCAAGCTTGAATACCAGAACGGCGATTTCGGTGGTCTCGATGATTTGAAAACTGAAAATCAAGCGGTAGTGGATGGTTTCGCAGATGTTTACTCGATGTGGGTAAATGATTACGGTGTTGACGGGTTCCGAATTGATACTGCCAAGCATGTCGATGACCAATTCTTTACCAGATGGTGGACAGCCATGGAAGCCAGAACACAAGCTACTATGGCTGCTCGAGGTCAGAAACTCTTCGCTTTCGGTGAATACTACGATGGCTCAACATCAACGCTTTCAGGATATATTCACAAGCAAGGATTACCCTCTGTTTTGGACTTTGCTTTCCAACCAGCAGCGGTTGGTTATGCCCAAGGTGGCACCGCCTCAGGCCTAGTCAATGTTTTCAAACAAGACAACGAGTATTTGACTCCCACCAAGAGTGCATACAACCTGATCAATTTCCTAGGTAACCACGATATGGGTCGTGCCGCATACTTGCTCAGGGGTGGCCTCAGCAAAACCCAACTCGGTAAGGCAGACATCCTGGCTCACGACGTTATGTTTCTAACCCGTGGTATCCCATCCATCTTCTATGGAGACGAAGTAGGGCTAATCGGTGGGGGCGACAAGGCAGCGCGCCAAGATATGTTCAGCACCATGGTGAAAACTTGGAAAGAAGAAGAACGCGTCTGGGGAGACCCAATCGGTAACCGAAATTCTTTCAACATTGTGACCCCACTCACTACTCGCTTGACTCTTCTCAACAAATTACGTAAAGATAATCCGGCTCTAGCCAGTGGTTCACAAATACTGCGTTTGGATTCTGGAAACGTAATGGTGAATAGCCGCATTGATGCAGCTAATAGACGAGAGTATGTAGTCGGTTTTAACAGTGGATCTAAGGAACGAAAAGTTACTTTCCAGACCGCAACCCCAAATAGTGCTTTCACTGCACTGCTTGGATCTGCCAAAGTATCTAGCGGAGCTGATGGAAAGCTAACCTTGACCATTCCCGCCATGTCAACAGTAGTTTTGAAGGCAAGCAAGAGCCTTCCAGTGATCACCAGCACACCTAAAGTTTTTCAAACTGCATCGTTATTTACCTCGGGCTCAACAGTAAAAGTAACTGCAGCAGTTAGAGGGACCGACCCGGGTTCAGTCACCTGGGTCGCTAAAGTCAATGACGGTCAGTGGGAAAGAATCGGAACGGATGATTCACCGAGCTACGGAATGACCTGGGATTACAACCTAAATCGGAATACCCCACTCAAAGCAGATGACGTAGTAATAGTGACGGCTATTTACAAGGACACTTCTGGTGGTTTGTCAATTTCCAAGTCAATCAAGCTGGTCATCAAGTAATTATCTAGCTCTACTTCGTTCACAAATCATGCGGTCAGCTTGAACAAGTGGAATCGGTGTATTCCACAGTTTGCAGGCTAGCACTTCAAGAGTTTTACCGTCCTGCATAAAGTTGACTTCAAGTTTGAATTCATTTTCTGCATGAATAACCGAGTCTAACTTTTGTCTTGATTGATCTAGCGAGTTACCCTGCTGGGTCAAAGTCATAATTGCTATAGCGTATTGATCAGCAAAAAGTTTTACTTTCCTAGCTGATTGAAATTCACTGATTCCAACCGAAAGCATAAGAATAATTAGCACCACCAGGGCTATCAAATTTATGAACCAAATTAGTGAACTCCCTTTCTCAGAGTCAATCACTAAGAACACCAAAAACCCTCACGGATAGGCTTTGAAAAGAAAAATCAGCTACCACTATTGACCCAGCAGAGGTGCAGTCAGGTGTGCAGTTCACCTTTAGCGCTATGTCCTGGTCAAAAAGTGAACTTCGACTTTTCCAAAAAGATAGCTCGTTGCCTAAAGTCATATCTGAATCAGACAAGTAACTTGACATGACGTTTCGGCTCACAAGAGAAAGTTCTAGCTGGTCTATCTGAACAGAGAATAATTGAATTGCGCTGAGCAATATCAAGCCAAAAGACATTGCCACGAAGGAAACTGCCTCCAGTGTTGCATTCCCCGAGTCATCACTTAGAAATTTCACAGCTCACCTCGCGACTAATTGACACGGAAAGTTTCTCCGGCCACCCCAGTAAATCAATCTGGTCGGTTTTAGAAACCTGATAACTGCAAAATGTGGGGCTTTCCAAGCGCACTATGGATCCTTCGCCGAGGTTCACAGTGCGAAAGTGTTCCCGTTGTTCTTCTGTCACATCTGCCAGAGCTGAATATCTGGCTACCTCAACTGCCTGCTCTGCTCGGACTATTAGCGATTCCCAAGAGCCAAATAATCCCAGCAGGACCAGGCAACCGAAGGAAACAGGCACGGTAATCAGCAGAAAATCAACAACAGCAGAACCACTGTCGGCCTTAGCCCTAGATGACAACAACCTTGGCAACTGCATTGTTGAAAATAGTTTTCAGGGCCGGTCCGGCTACCGCCCAGAGCAAGACCACCAGACCCGCAGTCATTAGGGTAACTAAGACCCAGCCAGGAACATCCCCTTTATCTGAGCATATGTTTTTGAATAGATTCATTTTTCTCCTTTTCTAGATGAAACTCATTTGGATTATTGAAATTGATGGGTAGAGGGCAAACATCACAGTTACCGGAAGTATCACGAACACCAGAGGAATCATCATTTTAGTTTCGTTCTTACCCGCGCGGTCAAGTAATTCAGATCTAAGTTTTGAATTCACCGACCCAGCGAACTCTCCCAGTTGCTCGGCAATTGCAGTCCCATTGAGCAGCGATACTGCAAGTTTCGTTGCTAGTTCCCTAACTTCTTCACTCTTTGACTCTGCTGCCAAATTCTCAAGTTCATGCTGGAGAATTGCGCCGTGATCTACTCGATGGACTATTTTCATAAACTCAGCCGAAACATAACCGTTGCATCGCATGGTTGTAATTTTGAGTGCGGTGTGTAAGTTCTCGCCAGCACTGATCAGAAACCAAAGGATTGCTATGAAATCTGGGACTTCAAGTAATGCTCCGATAGCGCTGAATTTTGAGTTGCTTTTGGGCATTGGTAACAGTTTCTTAGGTCTGGTAAGCTGGGCTTTTAGCTTTGACGTTGGTTTATAGAAGATCATCGAGCCAATGGCTAGGCCAATGAGGGTGATAAAGATGTATAGATTCATAATCCAGAAAGATTTCTTCTCTGGGTTGGAAGTTTTCCTAAAAACTTCACCAATCTAAATGCGGCTATTGAAGCCACCAATCCAATGATTAAAACTATAAAACCCGAACCTTTACTAAATGCATCTGCAGTCTCTTGTCGCATAGACAACATCAGAAGAATCAACCAAGGTGCGAATACTGCCAATCTTGCAGATGCCACCACCCAACTCTGTTTGGCGCTGACTTCTAGCCATGTCGCATTCTCCATTCGGAGTTGAACGGACTGAGATCTCAAGGCAGAAAGGTATCCTCGGCCACCGGACAGGTTGGCTAATCTAGAGAGCTCAACAAAACGATCAGCAATCGGATTCTGTAATCGTGTCTTGAGGTTTACCAGTGCTGAATCTAAATCCATGCCTTCAGCCAAATCTCGATCTAGGGCATCAAAAGCCCAGATGGCGGTTTTTGGTGCAAAATTCCTTGAGTCCAATAGAGCTTGAACTAAGGAAGTGCCCGCCCAAGTGGCTGAATGAATAGCATCTAAATACTTCGGCCAATCTTGATTTTGTTGGAATCTAAGTTTTCGAATCCGACCTTGAAAACTATCCTGCAGTTGAACCAAGAGGCAAGAAAAGAATGAAATTGTGATGGGTGTCGACCTGGTAAATAGATAGAGAACCCAAATCATGAACACTGAACTGCCAAGGGTAACCAATACAGCCGATAGCGGGCTGACTCTTTCAAAACCAGCTGAGGCTAAAAGGCGACTCATTCTCTCACTCAAAGCTCAACCGTTCTCCAGGTGGTTTCAGTTCCAACGGGGTATGCCTTTAGCACTTGCCCAATGCGTCGAGTTCCATCTGGAGCTAGTTCGCAATGAACCACCAGACCGATAGTTCGCTCCACTGTTTGCTCAACAAAACGAGCAGGGATATTTTCTCCGGCAAGCAACGGAAGTAACTTTAGTTTCTCCAGAGCTTCAGCTGCCGAATTAGCGTGAATGGTACACATGCCAGCTATTCCTGAATTTAGTGCAATTAGCAGATCCAGTGCTTCTGCTTGACGAACCTCTCCGATGACCAAGCGAGTGGGTCTCATCCGAAGTGATTCTCTGACCAATCGCCTAAGAGTAATTTCGCCGACTCCTTCCAGATTTGCCTGACGTGCCTGCATCGCAACATGATCTAAGTAGTTAGTCCTAATCTCGAAAGTCTCCTCGACACTAACCAATCGCTCAGAGTTCTTACCGAAATCCAATAGTGCGCAGAGCAAGGTAGTTTTGCCTGCCTGAGTGGCACCAGAAACTAAAATATTTGTTTGATTCAAGAATTCTTGTTTCAGAAATTTAGCCATTTCTGAACTAAGTGAATCCCTAGCTACCAGGTCATCCAAAGTCAGCACCGAGCTAGGAAATTTTCTGATGTTTATTGCCCAGTGTTTAGCCGTGACATCTGGAATTACCACGTGCAATCTAGCGCCGTTTGCCAACGTGGCATCCACGAATGGCTCTGATTTGTCTAGTCTCCTCCCCGATTCACGAAGCATTCTCTCTACTGCCTGCCGAACCTGCAACTCGGAAAACTTTACATCTAGTTTTTTTGAGATAGAGCCATAGGCGACAAACACTGAATCTGGAGAATTGAGCCAAACTTCCTCCACCGTCGGGTCATTGACTAGGTCATCCAACACTCCGAGACCAACCAGGCTTGCTTTTACTTTGTCGACAATCTTAGATTCATCAAGCTTGTAGCCGGCTTCAAATGCTTCATCCACCGCTTTATTTATTGCTGACTCAATCTCGGAATTGCCTACAGAAATCAGCTCTCTGGCTCGATCGGTTATCGCTTGAACATCTTCCATGGCCAAATGCTCTCAAAACTGGACGAATCCTGCAGAAATTTTCCACAACCAGAGTTTTCCCATAGAATAGGAAGGCTTGCGGGAGTGGCGAAATTGGCAGACGCACTAGATTTAGGTTCTAGCGCCCTTGGCGTGTGGGTTCAAGTCCCACCTTCCGCACCAAAAAAGCCAGCTGAATAGCTGGCTTTTTTACTTTAACTTCTGGGCTGCAGCCACGGCTGCACCAGCATCAATAATTCCAATGCCACACTTGCCGGTGACTTCTAACTCTCCGGTTTGCTGATTTGTAGTAGAAATTATTTGATCATCGCATTCAGATCCCGGTGCAAAATTCTTGGCTGTACTTTTTAGAATTTCCCAAGCTTGATCATCGGTCAGGTTTGGTTTCACGGAATACATCAGAGCAACAACACCGGCTGCCATGGGCGATGCCATGCTGGTGCCCTCCTCGGCACCATAAGTTGCGGCTCCTGGGCTAGTTTTGCCAGCATTGAAGGTGGACCAAATTTCTCCACCAGCCGGTAGAGACGGGTCAATCTCATCGTCTCCACCTGGAGCTGAAATGTCGACACCGATGAAAACTTTGTATGCGCTGTAATAGCCAGAGAAATTACTGTAGTACGCGCGTTCCCCAGAATATCCGGTTGCCCCAATTGTGATATTTCCGTAGCAATTTCCAGGGTAAGAATCCGATGCATAGGTATTGTCATTACCAGCCGCTGTCACTAAGGTTGCATCTTTTACCTTGGCGTTGTTTATAGCCAGTTGAGTAAGCGAATATGTTCCGCAGTTACTAACCTCAGATGATCCAATTGATAGATTCACGACTTTTGCTGGATACATATTTTTCGGAGCTCCAGGGACAGAAACCCCGATAGCCCAGTTGATTCCTGCTGCGATATCTGACTCGGTTCCACCATTTATGCCAAGGACTCGAACCGGCTCTATTTTCACATTAGGAGCTATGCCAACAATGCCGATGTCGTTTGAGGCTGCCGCGATAATTCCAGCCACGTGGGTACCATGCCAAGAACTGTCGATACCTTTTCTTACGTTGTAATCACCGGGATCACTCGGGTCAGGGTCTCGAGATCCACCATCGTTGGCATTACTGGCACTGGTAATGAAGTCATAGCCGGTTACCACATTGTCATTCAAATCCGGATGTTGGGTGATTCCAGTATCAACAACTGCAACCACGACGTTGGGGCTACCTTTAGTGATCTTCCATGCATTTTTCACATTTAGCCCATAGCTGGAATCTAGATACCACTGTTGCGACATCATCGGATCAGAGGCTAATGAAATTTCTTCAGAAGTTGCCGAGCCTCGCGCATTGGTGGCTGTAACGCGCACGGAATATCTTGACCCAGCGATTAGACCACTAAGAGTGCAAGAGTTACTAGTGGTTGTGCAACTAACGGTTTGACCATCAGGGTTGCTGGCATTCACAGTGTAATTAACCATCAAGCCGCCCTTATCTTTAGCATCCTGGGAAACCCAAACCACAACTGGTGAAGTCGAAGTTATTGAACCTGCAGATTGCAGCACGGGAGCTGCGGGGGCGGCAGTTGCTATAACCGACGAAATTGCACTGTAAGCGCTGACTGCCATGTATTTTGAATCAGCGCTCTTAGTGATGGTGGCAACTTTAAATTTTGAAATTTCACCTGGGGTAACCCCAGACTTGACTAAAGCTGTAGTGGCTTTAGATTTGGTGTTGGAGACAAGAACAAGGTAACTTGCGGTTGTCGTGTCATATTTGCTGATTCGATATCCCCAGATCAAGCCGCCGTTGAGCTTGGTTGGAGCTTTCCAACTCAGCCTGACTTGACCTATATTTGGCTGATTAGGTGACCAGGCATCTTGAGCGCTAAGCGAAGTTGGGGCAGAGCTAGCTTTAAGCGTTCCAAGTTTTGGCGTTGACTGCCATATTTTTGAATAAGTCAGAAAATGATCAAGATAAATTCTTTCAATTCTAGGGTCTTGCCCCAACTTGTCGGCTATCTTCATAGCCTGGATTTGCGTGACCGGTTTTGCAAAACTTGCCGCCCAGATGTCCATGCCAACCGCACTACTTTGCTTGAGAGTTACCCCAGCGGAATCTAGGGCAACCTGTTTACCAAAGAAGTCAAAAGGCGTTACCCCAGCACGATACTTGATGGCAAAGCCGACCACTTTTTGATCTGAATAATTAGCATCTGTAACAACTTCTGCTCTAGCAGATGACAGCGTGACCACTGTTAGAAGTCCAGTAAATATGAGTGCGGCAGCGAATGTACTGAAGGCCTTGCGCAAAGTCATAACACTAACCTAATCCGTGCTCCTGAAAGAATGCTGAACTTATTCACAACGACTTCTGCATGAGGACAGTCCCAAGCCAGCGGTCGAACTTGAACCCAACCCCGTCGAGTTTTCCCGCTTCAACAAAGCCATATTCCTTACACAAAGCTACAGAGGCTTCTGCACCCTCAGCGCTTATGACCGCAATCATTTGTTTTATACCAGCCGATTTACATTGGCCAATCAGTTCAGCTAAAAGTAATTTACCTAGACCTCTGCCAAGGTGGTTTGGGTGGGTATAAATAGTGTTTTCAATAGTTCGGTCATAGGCTGCCTTTTCTCGCCAGGGACTTGCGTAGGCAAAACCTAAAACCTGATCGGCTTCAGTGACAACCACAAATGGAAGTTTCTTTTCCAGCAGATGGGCTATTTTGTTTGCCCAAAATTCCGTTGTTGATGGCACTAAATCAAAAGTGACCACCGAGTTTTCAACATAGTGGTTATAGATATCCCTCAGTGCTATTGCATCCGAAACTTTAGCTGAACGAATCTCTACCAAATCAAACTCCTATAACGACCAATCTATCGGCTCTTGCCCGAGCTCTCCTAAAGCGGCATTTGCCTTACTAAATGGCTTGGAACCAAAGAAGCCACGACTAGCAGACAGCGGCGATGGATGAGCGCTGCTGATTACAAGTACTTCCTTAGGCAAGCCTCCAGCAATCTTTTGAGCATGATTACCCCAGGCCAAAACAACGTAAGGGTGCAGATCTGCAAGTCTTTCCAAGGCAAGAAACGTGAATTGTTGCCAACCTAATTTGCTGTGAGAGCCAGGTCCATGTGGAATTGTGGTAAGCGAGGAGTTCAACAACATCACACCTCGGTTCTCCCATTGTGACAAATCTGGATATTTCGAGACCGTCATTCCTAAATCAGATTCAAGTTCAGCGATGATGTTCTTTAGAGATCTAGGCAAGGCGTTAGTTTTGGATACCGCGAAAGCTAACCCAATTGCATCGCCCGGAGTTGGATAGGGGTCCTGACCGAGTATCACTACTCTGACAGTTCTTGGGTCTGCTTTGAAAGCCCTCATCACCAAATCCTTAGGAGGCAAG
>DDPP01000038.1:0-12671 GCA_002342255.1 Micrococcales bacterium UBA2465 | reverse complement strand
CATTTGCTCGAAGAACATAAGTAAATGCTAGGTGGGATTTAGTGCCAAAATAGGAATAATTACCGAAGAAAGGTGCCCGAAGTGGACTATCAGGATCTAATCAAGCAAGCCAACTCAAAACAAGCAGACATGGTTAGGGTTCGCCGCGAACTGCACCAGACACCTGAATTCGGACTTGACTTACCGAAAACTCTAGAAATCGTTCTGAGGGAAGTAGGTCACTTAGGTGAAGTTACCTTGGGTAAAGACATGACTGCGGCGGCAATCCTAATAAAAGGAGCAAAACCAGGTCCAACAGTGTTACTTCGTGCTGACATGGATGCCCTTGCAGTGCAGGAAGATACCGGTTTAGATTTCGCCTCAACCAACGGCTACATGCACGCCTGTGGCCACGACCTTCACATGGCAATGGGAATCGGTGCAGCTCACCTAGTTGCCGAGAACAAAGATAAGTTGAACGGAAACGTTTTGATGTTCTTCCAACCTGGTGAAGAAGGTCACGATGGTGCCGGCCACATGCTCGCCCAAAACATGCATATGGTCTCTGGGGAAAAACCAATTAAGGCATATGGATTGCATGTTTTCTCACTTCCTGAAGCTGGCATGTTCATGACCAAGAAAGACACTTTGATGGCTTCAGCTGGAGACATGTTTGTCACTATCAAAGGTCGCGGTGGCCATGGCTCAATGCCCTGGACAGCTAAAGACCCAATCACCGGAATGATTGAGATTCTAAGCAGCATGCAGTCTTTCATCATCAAGAACTTTGATGCTCTAGATCCAATCGTGGTAAACGTCGGTTGGATTAATGCTGGTAACGACCACACCACCAATATCATTCCTGAATCAGTTAGCTTCGGTGCAACAGTCAGATCCTTCTCCAAGATTGGCTTTGAACAGACCAGAACTAAACTGCCAGAATTTATCAAAGCTATGGCTCAGGCAATGGGTCTAACCGCTGAAGTCGAATTCTCACCAGCTACTAAGGTGCTAATCAATGAGCACGACGCGGTTGACCGTGTTGAAAAAGTTTCTAAAGAGATGTTTGGCGCTCAACGCTTTGTGACTATGCCGGCACCAATCCCTGGTGGCGAAGACTTCGCTTCGATTGTTGAAGAAATCCCTGGGGCCTTCGTATTCTTAGGTGCTGCCTATCAAGGCACTGAGCCTCAAGAGCGTGAATCCAACCACTCCAACAAGGCTAAATACAACGAAGACGTCATGGCTGATGGGGCTGCCCTGCTGGCTGCCCTAGCCTTTGACGCGCTGGGTTAAGGTTTCATAAAGTTCGAGCAAGCCTAACCTTTAGCTAGCCAGACCTGCCTAGTCTTGAGAAGGAATACTTCGACGGAGAGGGCTTAATCTGCCATGAACGAAAACAGCAACTGGGGTTTTGAAACCAAACAAATCCATTCTGGTTACACAACTGACCCGACTACCGGCTCGGTAGTGCCACCGATTTATAACACCTCCGCTTACGTTTTCAAATCTGCGGAACAGGCAAGAAAACTTTTCGCGCTCACTGAAGCCGGAAATATCTATACCAGAATGAACAACCCAACCCAGGATGTTGCTGAACAGCGTATTGCGGATCTTGAAGGTGGAGTTGCAGCACTTATGCTCGCTTCTGGTCAGGCTGCTGAAACTTTTGCAATTCTTAACATCGCTAATGCCGGAGACCACGTGGTTGCCTCTTCAAAGGTCTACGGCGGAACCTATTCCTTATTGAAATACACTTTGCCTAAACTCGGTATCCAAACCACTTTCATTGAAGACCAAGACGATTTAGCTTCATGGGAAGCAGCAATTAGACCAAACACCAAACTCTTCTATGGTGAGAGCCTAGGTAACCCTAAAGTTAGCGTGCTGAACATTGAAGGTATTTCAGAAATCGCTCACCGCCATGGGCTTCCCATGATTGTTGATAATACAGTTGCAACTCCTTACCTAATTCAACCGTTCAAGCACGGTGCAGATATTGTGATTCACTCTGCAACTAAATTTCTAGCCGGTCACGGAACTGTAGTTGCCGGTGTGATTGTCGACGGTGGAAAGTTCAAGTGGTCTAAGTCGGATAAATTCCCAGGACTGAACACTGCAGACCCTTCATACCACGGCATTACTTACACGCAAGCTCTAGGTGATGAGATTGCATACATCATCAAGGCCCGTGTGCAATTGCTTCGAGACATGGGCTCAGCAATTGCTCCCAATAGTGCTTGGGAAATTCTGCAGGGACTTTCAACACTGAGCATGCGCATGGATCGTCACAGTGAGAACGCAGTAAAGGTTGCAAACTGGTTAAGTAATCATCCCCAGGTTGAATTCGTAAATTACGCTGGCATCGAGAGCTCTCCATATTTTGCTGCTGGAAAACACTATGCCCCTAAAGGTTGCGGTGCGGTAATGTCCTTTGAAATCAAAGGTGGAGCAGTTATGGGTGAAAAGTTTGTTGAATCAGTAAAACTCTTCAAACATGTTGCCAACATCGGTGACGTTAGATCGCTGTTGATTCACCCTGCCAGCACCACTCACTCTCAGCTGAGCCCAGAACAGCAGTTGACTGCTGGTGTGACACCTGGATTGATTCGTCTATCAGTGGGTCTGGAGTCCATTGAAGATATAATTGCCGACCTAGAGTTGGGCTTTGCGGCTACTAGCTAGTCTCTTCTTACCCAGTCTCACCAACTGTAAGTTGGCATAGACCAGGATGATGATTACACCTAGGTTTCTAAGGATTAGCAGGATCACCCCGAGTGGTTTGCTGTCCAAAACTTCGCCATAGAAAACTGGGAAGATAAGCCACGACAGAGCCGATGTAATCAAGGTCAACCAGACCACAAACCTCCAGTTTTCGGTCTTTGCCAAAATACCAAAAACAACAGCTCCAACAATCCAGAGTTCATACTGAGGTGAGCCGACCTTGTTGAAAACCAATAGGTCCAAGGTTGCGGTTAGGAAAATCCAAGCAAATAAGGTGTTCCGATCATGGCCGATTTTGTTTGCCCGATAGCCCAACCAAAGGGTGATTGCCAAAGCAGCAAATTGGATCAAAGTCATCACACTGGCAAGTTCGGTAACACCGAAACCAGAAACTTGAAAAGTGAGAATCTTGTCATCGTAATAGACCTTGGAACCTGGAACACCTAACAGAATTTGAACCAGCCACAAAATAGCAACGCTGGATTCAACCTGAATACCTCGACCACTTTGCATGCCAACGAAGCTGAAAATGTTTGAAAGGTTGCCGCCGAGGGCAAAACCGATCAGCACTATAGCCAAAGTGGCAATAGCCAAATTCAATATAAGTTTCTTTTTATCTTTTATGACAATCACCGAAGCTGCCAAGGCAGCCATCGGTGAAACCTTTATCCAAGTGGCTAGGTTGAAAAACTGTATTGCTCTGGAATCTTTGTTCTCCAAGAAAGCTACACAAGCTAATACAGTGAAGATCAGGCTGAAGACCTCTAGCCTGCCAACTGAAACTGGTCCACAGAGAAAAATACAACCGATCAAAAACCAAGCTGCCTTATATCGTTCCAGCTTGGTTCCCCAGCCAAGTAAATAAGCAAACAACAGCATGTTTGCATTCACGGTCAAAAGCACCCAGCCCGATAAGAAATCCCCACCAGAGAAAAATTGGGCAACCCACATAGGTGCCTGAGCCACGTAAGGGTAAACCCAAGGGTCTTTAAGCCCAAGCAGGTAATTGCCCTGCAGCATGTTAGTAATCCAGGCATCGTAGGTGTATCGAACATCACCCAGCGGGTCACCAGTTACGGTGGATACGGAAATCAAAATGAGTTGAGCCACCAGAGCTGCCAACAGGATGAACCAAAAATTCTTCACAGCGGCGGCCAGTCTCAGTTTCAACAAATTATCTCCTAGTTCCCCTTAGGTAAGTCTAGGAGCATTAGGTTGATTAGGCTTATCTCATGGCCAAGCTATTCGAACCAATTATCGTGCGAGGAATGACCGCTAGAAACCGCATCTGGATAGCTCCGATGTGTCAATATTCCTGTGAAAATCAGGATGGGGTCCCAACCAACTGGCATTTAGTCCACCTGGGCTCAAGAGCTATTGGCGGTGCTGCCGTGGTCATTTGTGAAGCTACCGCCATTAGGCCTGATGGTCGAATCAGCCCGTGGGATACCGGCATCTGGAACGACGAGCAGGTGCAAGCTTGGAAACCAATCAATGACTTCATCAGATCACACGGAGCGCTATCGGCAATCCAACTAGCCCACGCTGGGCGCAAGGCAAGCATCTACCGCTCCTGGTCTGGTGAAGGAGCGATGCAGCTTGAAGCCGGTGGCTGGCAGCCGGTTTCGGCAACTAATGAAGCTTTCCCTGAATACAACAAGCCGCATGAATTGACCACTGCAGAGGTCTATGAATTAATTGAGCAGTGGGTGGAAGCCGCAGTTCGATCTGTTGCAGCTGGTTTTGACATGATTGAGATTCACGCCGCCCACGGATATCTTGTCCACCAATTCTTGTCTCCACTGACTAACCAGAGAACAGATGAATTTGGTGGCTCTGTAGAAAACCGAGCTAAATTCTTGGTTGAAATGGTCAGAAAGATCAGATCGGCAATCGGAGAAAAATATCCAATCCTGATTCGTTTTTCGGTTACCGACTATCATCCAGAAGGATTTACAGTTGCTGACTGTGCCCAGGTAGCGAAATGGTGTCACGAAGTCGGTGCAGATTTGTTTGACATTTCCAGCGGTGGACTTATCACCGGTGTGAAAATTCCAATTGGTCCCGGTTACCAAGTGCCACTGTCAAAAGAGATGGCCGATTCACTAACCGCTCCTGTTTCAACAGTGGGGCTTATCACTGAAGCCGAGCAGGCGGAAAAAATTCTTCAGGAAACTGACATTGAAGTAATCATGATTGCTAGAGCCGCGCTTAGAGATCCTTACTGGCCGCTCAGGGCTGCGCATGAACTTGATGTTGATGTTGACTATTGGCCAAATCAGTATTTGCGAGGAAAGTTTCCAAAGAACTAATCTCTTCTGGTTGCGTCTTGGACTTCCCCAACCAGTTCTTCAAGAATATCTTCAAGGAAAATCAAACCTAAAAGTTTTCCGCCAACATCATAGCTTGCTGCTAGGTGTTGATGATCTCGCTGCATTTGTGCTAGAGCTGCCTCGAGCTCAACACCACCACCGATGCTCTTGACAGTTCTGATCAGTTTTCTTTCAACTGGTTCATCAGCCGCTGACTCATCAATTACATCTTTTAGATGAAGATAACCTTCAAGCTCCCCTGCTTGATCTAAAACTGCGTATCGACTAAAACCGTGCTTAGCTACCAGCTGTTCAATTTCTCTAGGTGTGACACCTAACCTAACTGTCACCAGGCTACTAACCGGTACCAGGATGTCTTTTACCTGCTTATCTGTGAATTCAAAGGTATTGGATATAGCACCGGTCTCATCGCTAAGCACACCTTCACGAGTTGAGTGTGAAACTATATCTTCCACCTGTTCGATGGTGAAGGCTGAGTTGGCTTCATTCTTAGGCTTGATACCAAATAAACGTAGAGAAAGATTAGCTATCGCATTCAACGAGATAACAATAGGTTTAACCAAAAGAGCCAAACCATACACAAGTGGGCCAAGCACTAGGGCAGCACGCTCTGGGATGGAGAACGAAATGTTTTTGGGCACCATTTCACCAATCAAAACGTGCAGGAATGAAACCAACAGCAGGGTTATGCCAAATGCGGTGGCGTTAGCCGCCGTCTCTGAAAGTCCCAACTGATGAAGTGGGTCGTGCAATAAATCATGGATGGCAGGTTCTGCAACCAAAAGAATCAACAAACCGGAGATGGTCACACCCAGCTGGCAGGTAGCCAAAATCAAACTAACCTGCTCCATCGCCTTGATAGTTAGCTTGGCTGGTCTTGAACCGGCTTCAGCTCTGGGTTCAATCTGGGCCCTTCTAGCCGAGATCAAAGCAAACTCGGCACCAACAAAAAACCCATTGGCAATTAGTAAACCAAGGAAAGCCAATAATCCAGAAAGTGAACTACTCATCGGTCACCACTTTCTGATCCGGTATGAACTTGATTCGGTCCACGCGTTTACCATCCATGCGCTCAACCTTCAGCACGCCACCATCAATGACCACTTCATCACCGACTATCGCTACTCTGCCAAGTTTTTTCATCATGAAACCGGCAACAGTTTCGTAGTTGCCATCTTCGGGGACTGTAATAGCAAGTTTCTGTTCGAGTTCATCCGGTCGGAACATGCCTGGGAAAGAGAACGACTTGTCTTTACCTGAACGAATATCTAACTTAGCTCGGTCATGTTCGTCGCCTAACTCACCGACCAGCTCTTCGACCAGGTCCTCAAGGGTTACGATTCCAGCAGTGCCACCATACTCATCAACTACCACCGCCAACTGCAAACCTTTAGAGCGCAGGACGCCCATAAGTTTTTCTAAGGAAATAGTTTCTGGAACTCTAAACGGCTCAACCATGACTGCAGTTACTGGAACCTGATCTCGTTTTTCTCTGGGTACCGAGGCGGCAGCCTTAACGTGAACAATTCCAGCGATGTCATCGCTGGATCCATCAAAAACTGGGAACCTGGAGAAACCTGATTTATCAGAGAGCTTGATAATGTCTTGGACGGTCCCCTGAACATCTAGTGATGCCAGCTTGGTTCGAGGAGTCATTACATCCGCTGCTACTAATTGGGAAAGAGCTAGGGTCTTAGTAATTAGGTCGGCATGCCTCTGCTCAATTGCACCTAGGCTGGCAGATCTTTGGACCAGTGAGGTTAATTCTTCGGCTGTTCTTGAAGAAGACAGTTCTTCCTTAGGCTCAATTCCCATGGCACGAACAATCGCGTTACCGGTGGTGTTCAGCAGCCAAACCAGCCAGCCGAAAATCCAACTGAAAATCAACTGGAAACCGACCACGGCTTTATTGACCTTCAACGGAAGAGTCAGCGCTAGTTTCTTTGGGATCAGTTCGCCAACCAAGGTGGAAAATAAGGTGGCCAAAATCAAAGAAAGAGTAAGTGCGGTTCCATGGAGGGCCTTCTCACCTAGGTTAAGCCAAGCCAGATTGGGTTCTAGCAGGGTGGCCAGCGATGGTTCGGCCAAGAAACCGGTCAACATCGTGGTGATAGTGATACCCAACTGGGCACTAGAAAGATGGGTGCTGGTTCGCTTTAGCGCTTTAATGCTTGAAGAGAGTCCTCGCTCACCGCGGTCCAATCTAGCTTCAAGTTCGGTTCGCTCCAGATTGATCAAGGAGAATTCGCTGGCAACAAAAACGCCAGTGCCAATGGTCAGCAAGACGCCTAGGAGAAGCAAGAACCATTCGTTCACTGCTTAGACCTTCTCGGGTCGGGATTATCGGGATCCATAACTGTTTTAAAGCATACCCGAGTGGTGAATATCCGCTATTTTGCTGGGTAAAAACTAGAGCACCTGATTAGCAGGTAGGCTTAATTGGCAATGTTTCGGCGAAAGTATTGAGGTGACCAGTTGTCCAGCGACAACCAGCAATCAGACCAAGAATTTGGCGCAAATCAGTGGCTTGTTGAGGAAATGTATTCTCAATGGCTGACAAACCCAGACTCGGTAGATAAAGAGTGGATTCCGATTTTAGAGCGTTTCCATCAAGCCAAAGGCGGTGTCACAACCCCGGTGAGCCCACCAACTCAAACACCAACTACCGGATCGATTCCGATTGTGGCTAAGACCACCAAACTGGCACCACAGCCAACCCCAATTCCTGCCCAACCCGTTCTAGCTGCAAGCACGTCCGATGAATCCGGTGAAGACCAAATCAACTTCCTAAAAGGAATGTCTAAGACTTTGGCTGCCAACATGGATGCATCACTGTCAATTCCAACTGCAACCAGTGTTAGAGCAATCCCTGCCAAACTGCTGATCGACAACCGAATTGTCATCAACTCACACTTAACTAGAACTCGTGGTGGAAAAGTTTCTTTCACCCATATCATCGGTTATGCCATCATTCGCGCACTAAAGGAATTTCCTTCACAGAATGTTTACTATGAAGAAATCGATGGCAAGCCTGCCGCGGTAAGCCCAGCAAACATCAACTTTGGTTTAGCTATCGACATTCCTAAACCTGATGGCACCAGAGCACTACTGGTTCCGAATATCAAAAAAGCTCAGCGGCTAAACTTTGCTGAATATCTAGCCGCCTATGAGGATCTAGTTAAGCGAGCCAGAGACAACAAACTAACCACTGAGGATTTTGCTGGAACTACCGCATCACTGACTAACCCTGGTGGTATCGGAACTGTTCACTCGGTGCCAAGACTTACCAAAGGCCAAGGTTGCATCATTGGTGCCGGTGCCCTCGACTACCCTGCTGAATTCCAAGGCATGAGTGTTGAGCAACTAGCTAAACATGGTGTTAGCAAGGTGCTAACCCTGACCTCTACTTACGACCACAGAGTTATTCAAGGTGCTGGTTCTGGCGAGTTCCTAAGAATTATCCATGAGTTATTGCTTGGTGAACGTGGCTTCTATGACGACATATTTGCAGATCTAAGAATTCCTTACGTTCCGATTCGCTGGTCAACCGATGTTGAGGATGCTGATTCCAGGAGCAAAGAAACTAGAGTTCAAGAACTAATCAACGCTTATCGTGTTCGCGGCCACCTGATGGCAGATATCGACCCGCTGGAATACAAGCAACGATCACACCCAGACTTAGATGTGTTAAGTCACGGACTAAGTCTTTGGGATCTGGACCGGACAGTGAAGACTGCTGGCTTTGGTGGCAAGCCGAAGATGGAATTGCGTGATGTTCTAAAAATCCTGCGTGATTCATACTGCAGAACCGTTGGTATTGAATACATGCACATCAACTCCCCTGAAGAACGTAAGTGGATGCAAGAACAGCTTGAACGCCCGTATGAGAAACCGAGCCGGGCTCAGCAACTTCGTATTCTGGAAAAACTTAACGAAGCCGAGGCTTTTGAAACCTTCCTCCAAACTAAATTCGTTGGTCAAAAGCGTTTCTCACTTGAAGGTGGAGAATCTACCATCGCTGCCCTTGATGCAATCTTGCAAGCGGCAGCTGATGCCGACATGAATGAAGTTGCGATCGGTATGGCCCACCGCGGAAGGCTTAACGTCCTAACCAACATCGCAGGTAAAACATACGGACAGGTTTTCAAAGAGTTTGAAGGTAACACTGACACCTCTACCGTTCAGGGTTCCGGAGATGTGAAATATCACCTGGGCACCTCGGGAGTTTTCACCTCGGCAACCGGAAAATCAACCAACGTTTACCTAGCTGCTAACCCTTCTCACTTGGAGGCAGTAAACCCTGTGCTCGAAGGTATCGTGCGAGCCAAGTTAGATGTCATCGGTAAGTCACCTGCCGAGTATCCGGTGCTCCCGATTCTGATTCACGGAGATGCTGCCTTCGCAGGTCAAGGTGTTGTTCCAGAAACCTTGAACATGATGAACCTTCGAGCTTACCGAACCGGTGGCACCGTGCATATTGTCATCAACAACCAGGTTGGTTTCACGACACCACCAAAGTCATCTCGATCTTCAACCTACTCAACCGACATCGTCAAGGGAATCGAAGTTCCTATATTCCATGTCAACGGCGATGACCCAGAAGCAGTGGTTCGGGTTGCCCACTTGGCTTTCGAATACCGCCAGAAGTTCAACAAGGATGCGGTTATCGACCTAGTTTGCTATCGCCGTCGTGGACACAACGAAGGTGACGATCCTTCGATGACTCAACCTCTGATGTATTCATTGATTGAAGCTAAGCGCTCAGTTAGAACTCTTTACCTTGAGTCTCTAGTCGGTCGTGGGGATATCACCCGTGAAGAGTTTGAGCAGTCAAACCAAGACTTCCAGGTCAAGCTAGAAAATGCCTTCACCGAAGTGCACGAGGCAAATGTTCAAGTAGGCGAACTAACCCCTAAGCCTTTTGGTATTGGAACCACCGCTTCAGACAAATCTGAAACAAGAAATGAAACTAAGGTGTCAACCGAAGTTGTTCAGCTAATCGGTGATGCACATGGCAACCTACCACCAAACTTCAACGTTCACCCCAAGCTGCAACAGCTGTTGACCAAGCGCATCGAAATGAGCCGTGAGGGTGGCATCGACTGGGGCTTTGGTGAATTGATTGCCTTTGGATCACTGTTGGTTGAAGGTGTGAACATCCGCATGGCTGGTCAAGACTCCCGCCGTGGAACATTCGTGCAGCGTCACGCAGTCTTCCATGACAAGACCAATGGCCAAGAATGGATCCCGCTTAGAAACCTCACCGAAAACCAAGCAAAGTTCTCAATTTATGACTCACTGCTGAGCGAATATGCGGCCATGGGCTTTGAATATGGTTACTCGGTTGAAAGAGATGACGCCTTGGTGCTTTGGGAAGCCCAGTTCGGTGACTTCGCTAACGGTGCACAAACCATCCTCGACGAATTCATCTCATCTTCAGAACAAAAGTGGGGGCAGCACTCTTCGCTAGTGTTGCTTCTACCGCACGGTTACGAAGGCCAGGGACCAGACCACTCTTCAGCTCGCATCGAAAGATACTTGCAGTTGTGTGCTGAAAACAACATGACTGTTGCCCAACCATCAACTCCAGCAAACCACTTCCACCTTTTGCGCAGACAGGCATACTCAAGACCGAGAAGACCACTCATTGTCTTCACTCCCAAGTCGATGCTGAGGCTGAAGGCAGCTTCATCTAATGTTGCTGACTTCACTCAGGGAACATTCCAGCCTGTTATTGACGATGAACGTGGTTTGAATAAGGCAGCTGTAAAAAAGGTAATTCTTTGTTCCGGTAAGGTCTATTGGGATCTATTGGCTGAAGCCGAAAGAAGACAAGACCAGACCACGGCAATCGTCCGGGTTGAACAGCTTTACCCAACACCGGTTGATGAAATCAAGGCTGCTTACGCTAACTATCCAAATGCTGAGTTGGTTTGGGTTCAGGATGAACCGGCTAACCAGGGTCCTTGGACATACATCGGTCTATTCCTACCTAAATACATGAATGGATTAGTGCCTCGTTTGGTTTCCCGTCCGGCTAGTGCATCTCCGGCTACCGGTTCTGCCAAACGTCACGCAGTTGAACAAGCCGATCTAGTCGAGCGAGCTTTCGCCTAAGCCATGACCGAGCCACTCAAGAACATCAGAATCGTCATCATCGGTGACGACTTGGTGTCAGCCGGTGGTGACCCTAAAGGCTTAGGTTGGGTTGGTCGAGTAATCGCCAAGACTCAAAGCGATTACCCTCGGGTTGACATATATTCATTGCCAACTCCCGAAATAACTTCCGCGGGGCTAATTGAGATTTGGCAACAGGAAGCGATGCGCAGATTCTCTGCCGACACGGATAACCGTTTGGTGATTTGCCTAAATGCCAATGACGTAAATGCCGGTATTTCTATGTCACGCTCAAGATTGAACTTGGCCAATGTTTTAGACACTGCTGCAAGTAAAGGAGTCCAGTGCTACGTAGTTTCACCGATTCCTTCTAGAAACCCGCAGCTAAATTATGACATTGAACACCTGTCAACTGGTTTTGAGGATGTTGCTGCTAGAAGGTCTTTGCCATTTGTTGATGCATTTAGACCGCTAGTTGACCACGAAGGATTCAATGAAGAGTTGCGTAACTCTAATTTTGGTCAACCTGGCCAACTCGGCCACGGTTTGATCGCTTGGTTAGTGCTAAATCAGGGCTGGTATCGCTGGTTGGGCTTACCGGAGCAAGAGATTTAATTACTCTTCTTTTTCTGCCTGCATAAAGGCTCGTTCAACCAGGATTTCTGTGCTGATCTGATTCCAACTTGAAGATCGAATCTTTGCAGTAATGGTGCTTTCTAGAGCATATTCTTTGGCACAATCCGAACATTCTGGTAGATGCTTTTCAATGCCAGATCGATCGTCTTCGGCAAGTTCTCCATGCAGATAGTCATAGACCTTGTTCAAGACCTCATCACAGTTGAAGACTGTCATCTTCGTTCCCTTTACTTTTTCTTTTTTTCGATATTGATGCCGTAATCCTCTGCGACATCGCCTAAAAGCTCACGAAGTTTTTCGCGGCCTCTCGAAATGCGACTACCAACGGTATTGGTAGGAATGCCCAGCATTTCTGAAATTTCTGAATAGCTATAGCCCTCTATCATGTTCAAACGAATAACTTCCTTGAACTGGTCATCCAGAGACTCTAGCGCTGCCGTAATCCGATCATCGTCGATCTTGGCGGCATAGATTTCCTCTGCCGAACTTGACCATAGGTGCTTTGGCAAGGAGTGTTCAAATACATCTCCTTCGTCTCCGTTGTCATCATTGAACTTGAAGACGTTGTCTTTGGTGCGGAAAGCCTCTTTTTTGATTTTGGCTTCAATGGTTTTGCTCTGGTTTTTGGCGATGGTGTAGAGCCAACCATGAAGGTTCTGTTGTTCAGGATTGAAGGAGTTTTGATACTTGATGGCCCGCATTACGACTTCCTGGAAGATGTCGTCACCGTGCTTGGAGTTGATTTTGCGGCATTCGGCTCTCAGCCAATCCACTTCTGGGGCTAGTAGCTCTCTCATGTTCACAGGTTCGTTGGGTTCAGCCATTGGTTTTGAGTTTACGCTCCCTTTTGCTCTGGTCGAGGTTTTTGCAGTGTTGAGGCGG
>DDPP01000063.1:4662-14822 GCA_002342255.1 Micrococcales bacterium UBA2465 | reverse complement strand
GCTGCACCTAATTCATTTGCTCTAGCTTCATCTAGGAAAGATCCATACATGTCACCGATCTGCTGGCTAACACCAGGCTGTGGGTTTTGCTGGGCTTGCTCCAGAATGTCCTTAACGGCTGCTTCTGAGTCGTCGCGCAACTTATAGAAAGATCCGTGCACCGCTTGGTCGGCAGGGATGTCTTCGTGCTTTAGCCAGTGGCCGTTAGTGTGTTTGAAAAGGTCGTCCTGAGGGCGAACACTTTCGTCAAAACCGTGCTTATTGATTCCTTTAATTTCAGTCATGCGCTTAATCTTACGGGTTATGCCCTAGGGACAATATCTCTAGAATTGCTTAGGTGGAATTACAAAAAATCATCCTTTACTACGGGTTTACCCCGATCGCTGACCCTACCGCGGTAAAGATGTGGCAACAGGAACTCTGCGAGAGATTAGGCCTAAAGGGTCGAATTCTTATCTCCAAGCATGGCATCAACGGCACCCTTGGTGGCGACATGTCGAAGCTAAAAGAGTATGTGAAGCTGACCAAGCAGTATCCAGGCTTTAGAAAAATTGACTTCAAATGGTCGATGGGAACAGGCAATGACTTCCCGAGGCTACGAGTCAGAGTTCGCAAAGAGCTGGTAGCTTTCGATTCCCCAGATGCAATCGTGGTTACCGAGGCTGGTATTGCTAACGGTGGTAAGCACCTCAAACCAAAGGCTGTTGACAAGTTGGTTGAAGAACGTGGCGATGATGTTGTCTTCTTCGATGGCAGAAATGCCTTTGAAGCTCAGATTGGTAAATTCAAGAACGCGATTATTCCAGATGTTCAAACTACCCATGATTTCGTAAATGAAATCAAGAGCGGTAAATATGACCACATCAAAGATAAAGCTGTAGTTACCTACTGCACCGGTGGTGTCCGCTGTGAAATTCTTTCGGCAATCATGCTAGAAAACGGATTCAAAGAGGTTTACCAAATCGATGGTGGCATTGTTCGTTACGGTGAAAGCCAGGGAGACAATTCTCTCTGGGAGGGTTCACTCTACGTCTTTGATGATCGCCTAAACATTAACTTCACTGAAGAGGCAAAAACCATTGGTAAATGTGAAACCTGTTCTTCACCAACCAGTCGTTTTAGAAACTGCGCTGCATTAGGTTGCAGAGATTTAATTCTTCTTTGTGACACCTGCGCTGAAGATCCAGCAAACCTGGTTCACACCGACCAACACACTCGAGGTAAACGTCGTCAACAAGTTGGCTAACTTAAATAAAATTAGACCCCGGTTTTTAGCCGGGGTCTAATTATTTAACCAGAGAGGAGAAATTAGTTTGTTGCAGGAACAGTGACGCTCTGTGTAGAGACAACACTGATTAGCGACACTTTGTAATCACCTGGGTGGGGCAAGTTCAAAGTGATTGTTTGTGAACCAGTTCCGGTAACAGCAACGGTGAAGCTGTGGTCGGGACGAATTGGTGCTCCAGCTGGCGGGGTAGGCGCATTAGCTGGTTTAACTTCGGTTACTAGGAGCTGGTATGTTCCAGTTGCTGGAACATCTACGGTTACCGTCTTAGTAATTGGAGTGAAGTTACGATTGTGATCACCACGACCGTGGCCGTGTCTACCACCGAAATCGCCATCACCATCACCAAAGGTAGGTGGCACTGGGGTTGGAGTTGGGGTAGCTGTGGTTGCAGTCTTCTGGGTAGAAGTGATCTTTGGGTGGCTCTTGCTAGCAAGAGCTGGGGAGGCAATAACAAGTGCGGTGCCGGTGATTACAGCAGTCGCAATCAGGGCCACTTTGTTCTGAAGTTTCATGGATTCTCTTTCTTTTGTTGCTGACACAACAAGGCTAGAGAAGAATTGGCTCCTAGATGCCGAAATTCAGGTTCAAATAACCCTATTGGCAGGGTTTTCTCAGTTTTGGTGCGCGAGGCGGGACTTGAACCCGCACGTCCTTGCGAACACTGACACCTGAAGCCAGCGCGTCTGCCATTTCGCCACTCGCGCTAATAGCAGAGACGAGATTACCATCTTCACACCTGACCCTGATAGCCCCTTTGGAGCTTTAAACTTGACTAATACAGGTAAGGATGAATGCTTTGGGTTTTATAGAGAAGTTTGAACGACGCTTGGAGCGGTTCGTAAATGGGGCTTTCTCTAAAGCATTCAAATCACAACTGCAACCAGTTGAGATTAGCTCTGCCATAAAGGCCAAGATGGATGCCGGGGCTGCGGTAGTAGATCGTGAGAGAATCCTAGCTCCAGATACATATAAGGTCAGACTCTCCCCTGGTGATTACAGCAGACTGAAGCAACTGGGGAAAGCCCTGAATGAAGAGGTCGAGTCCAAGGTTAAAGCTCACGCCAAAAAGCAGCGTTACCAATTCCCAGGCAGCCTAAGCATAGATATGGAAAGCGACAGTGCCCTGAGTGTCGGGCAACTAAGAGTTTCAGCTTCTGGTTCAAAAGCACCGGATATAGCCTCGGTAACCTGGCGTCCAGCACTGGACATAAATGGCAAGCGTTATCTCCTGGCTAAATCAAGAACTACAGTTGGCCGGGATGCCAGTGCTGATCTTCCGATAAATGACACTGGTCTTTCTAGAACACACTTTGCGATTAATTGGGATGGAACCACCGCAACGATTGAAGACTTAGGTTCAACCAATGGAACCAAAGTCAGTGGGATAAAGATAACTTCGCAGACTCTGGTTCCCGACACGGTGATCTCTGCAGGAAGAACTGATTTTGTTTTTCGAGTTATAGCTAACGGTGATACCAAATGAGTGAACTAGCGCTATTTATTGTTAGAGCGGGTTTCCTGCTTGTGCTCTGGCTTTTCGTTTTATCTATCATCGCCATCATTCGTGCGGATCTGTTCAGTGAAAGAGTGCTAACCAAAGTTGTTGAGAAAAATACTCCAACGGCTTTATCAGCACCAACAACTGGGTTAACTACAATCGGTGAAATGTCTAATGCTCCAGGTTCTGCAACTATTGTTGATGCTTTCAATGCGGTTCCAAATACTTTGTTTGTTATAGACGGTCCTTTAGCTGGAACCGAACTTGCTATCGATAGAAGAGAACTCAAAATTGGTAGAGCACCGAACAGCGATTTAGTTTTAGATGATGACTATGTTTCCGCCCAGCATGCCAGAATACATAAAGTTGAAGATGGTTGGATGTTACAAGATTTGAATTCAACTAATGGAACTTATGTTGATGGTTTGCGTATCGGTGCACCAGTGAAAATTCAACCTGGAATGCAAATAAGAATTGGTAAAACCATATTTGAACTTCGAGGTCAATGATGGCTTTCAAGTTAATTACTTCAGCAAAGAGCGATAAAGGTAAAGTTCGCTCGAGCAATCAAGACAGTGGTTACGCCGGTAACAACTTATTTATTGTTGCTGATGGGATGGGTGGTCACGCTGGTGGAGATATCGCATCTGCTCTTTCCACCCAGCACGTTGCTAAAGTTGATGACTTTTATACCGATGATGGCAAAGCCATTGAAGCTCTAACCAAAGCTATGCGTGAAGCAAATGACAACCTAATCAAAACGGTTAAGGATTACCCATACCTAGATGGCATGGGAACCACCATGGATGCACTTGTTTTTACCAAGAACATTGCCAACATTGTCCACATCGGTGATTCAAGAGTCTATTTACTTCGCGATGGTTATCTAAAACAAATAACTAAGGATCACACTTTCGTACAGAAGTTAGTTGACTCTGGTCGTATCACTGAAGAAGAAGCTCTCTACCACCCCAAGCGAAACGTCTTGATGAAGGTGCTAGGTGACAGCTATCAGGAGCCAGAGTTTGATGTTCATCAAATAACTATCCAGCCAGGCGATAGGTTCTTGCTCTGCAGTGATGGTCTCTGTGGCTTTGTTCCTGAGCAAATCATTGAAGAGAACATGAAAATAGCAGATCTAGACGAGGCCACAGACCTACTGATTGCTGAGGCCAAGGAGTATGGGGCTCCAGATAACGTCACCGTCTTGGTGATTGAAGCCAGAGACACCCGAGATTCAGCGGAACAGGTAGCTGCCATTACCTGGCTAGGTTCAGCTGCCAACGAGGTGGTTATTACTGAGGAGGGAAGCAACAAGTTCCTCAGGGTGTTCAACAAGATTGGTTTTGTAAATTCATTCCGCAAGCGTGATGAGTTCTTATCTGAAAACGATCCTGAATTTGCTAGAGCGCTAAAGGAATTTGATGGTCGGGTTAGGTCCTGGAAAAACCGTGGTCTAGCTCTAGGCATCATCATCACTCTGGTTTTAGGTGGCTCACTATGGGGTGTCTATAGTTACACCCAAACTCGTTACTACCTAGGTATCGAAAACGGTAAGGTTGCCATCTATCAAGGCATCAAAGAGAGCTTCGGTGGTTTTGGTTTCTCTCATCTATATAAGATCTCTGATGTCTCCGTGGACACTCTCCCCGATTTCCAAAAAGAAGCTTTGACTAGATCTGTTTCTGCAAACAACCTTGAAGACGCGAAAGCAAAACTGCAACACATTATTGAAAGTGTAACTAATGGCTAAACATGCCAAAGTGATGCCAGCCAAACGCAATCTTGAACTAATAATGTTGCTGTTTGGCTTTGGCATGTTTGCTTTTGCTTTAGCTCAAACCCAGTTGGCAACAATATTAATTCTTCGACCAGATGGTTGGTTTTACTGGTCCATCCCAGTTGCAGTAACACTGGTATTTCATTTCTTACTTAGGTTCAGAGCACCGGATGCAGATCCACTGCTGCTACCAATTGGTTTTCTGCTAAATGCGTTGGGGATCGTAATGATCTATCGTTTAGATTTGGTAAAACCAAATACAGAAGATCACACCGTTGCCCAACGCCAAGTTATCTGGATGTTAGTTGCGGTATTGATTGCAGCTTTGGTTTTGTTTCTGGTGCGAACACATCTGTCACTTAGAAAATACATATACATTTCTATGGCAGTTGGAGTTGTTCTTTTAGTCTTACCGCTACTTCCGGTGATTGGAAAAACAGTTAGCGGTGCTCACCTGTGGGTATACCTTGGGCCACTGAGTTTCCAACCTGGTGAATTAGCCAAGATAGCTCTTTGCATTTTCTTTGCAGGTTACCTAACGCAACGACGAGAGGCACTGTCTGTTGTCGGTAGAAAGGTTCTCGGCATTCGTATTCCACCAGCCAGAGAAGTCGGTCCAATAGTTTTCATTTGGTTAGCCAGCCTTGCGGTGTTGGTATTACAGCGCGATCTTGGAACATCGCTTCTGTATTTCGGTTTGTTCTTAGTTTTGATTTATGTTGCAACTGCCAGATTCTTCTATGTTTTAGTCGGGCTAGTAATGTTTGTGGCTGGTGCTTTAGTTGCATCGCGTCTAATGAGTTATGTTGGTGGACGCTTAGATGCTTGGTTAGATCCACTGAATCAAAATGTTTATGATGCTCAGGGCGGTTCATATCAATTAGTCCAATCCATGTTTGGTCTAGCTCATGGTGGATTGTTTGGCACCGGTTTAGGTGGCGGACTGCCAAACATCGTTCCCCTCTCCGAAAGCGACTTCATCATCTCTGCCATAGGCGAGGAGCTTGGGCTGGTTGGCTTATTCGCAATCCTTGGTCTTTATCTAGTGTTAGTTTTTAGAGCCTTGCGAATCGCTAACATGCATGCCGATGACTTCAGCAAACTATTGGCCATTGGTCTTGGCTTCGTGGTTGCTTTGCAGTTGTTCATAGTTATTGGCGGAGTATTAAGAGTGGTTCCGCTAACTGGGCTCACTACTCCATTGCTAACTGCTGGTGGTTCTTCTTTAGTGGCTAACTGGATCATCATCGCCCTATTACTTAGGCTTTCCGACACTTTACCTAAAGCAGGGAGGGTAGCGGAATGACTCCTGAAATAAAACGAATTGCCAATCTCATCATTTTGATGTTCTTGAGCTTATTTGTTGCAGCTAGCACCATGCAGGTGTTTTCAGCCGATGATCTAAACAATGACTCTAGAAACCAAAGAGCCGTCTATGACGGTTATAAGACTCAACGTGGATCTATCTTGGTAAATAACCAACCAATAGCTGAATCAATAAAAACCAATGACCCGTATCAATACATCAGAAAGTATTACTCAGAGAAATACAGTTCCCTAACCGGTTACTATTCCCTATACCAAGGTCGCAATGGTTTAGAGAACTTCTTGGATTCTTCGCTAAGAGGAGATAACTCAGCTCAGTTCTTTGAGCAGTTGAATGCTCTGTTCTCGGGTAACCCGGTTACCGGAGCCTCTGTTGAACTTACTATCGATGAAAAAATTCAACAGATTGCTTGGGATGCTTTAGGAAATAAAAAAGGTGCCGTCATTGTAATGGAACCTAGCACCGGAAAGATTCTTGCTTTAGTTTCTAAACCAGGCTTTGATGCAAATCTTTTATCGACTCACAACATCAGTGCAGCTGGTAGTAACTATAAAAAACTAATTACTGATAAAGGCGCACCGCTAATCAACCGAGTAGTTGATGGTCTTTATGCTCCAGGATCGGTTTTCAAACTTGTAGTGGCAGCAGCTGCATTTGAGTCAGGTAAATACACTCCAGAATCTTTATTACCAAATCAACGCAAATACACTTTGCCAGGAACATCAACAGTTATCACCAACTCTGGTGAAAGTAGTTGTGGTGGAGCTTCAACAGTATCTATAGCAACAGCGCTCAAACTTTCCTGCAACATTCCTTTTGCGCAATTAGGTGTTGCCCTAGGCCAGGCTGCCATAGCTAAGCAAGCTGAGGCTTTTGGTTTTGGTGCCAGTTTCAACATCCCATTGAAATCAACACCTAGCGTTTATCCAAATGGTCTAGATGATGCTCAAACTGCTATGACTGCCTTTGGTCAGTTTGACGTTCGGGTAACTCCATTACAGATGATGATGGTCACCTCGGCTATTGCTAACGGTGGAATTGAAATGAAGCCTTATCTAGTAGATCAGATTTTCACCTCAAACCTAACCCTGTTAGAACAAGGTAAACCCAGTGAAATTGGCAGAGCAATCAGCACCAGCACTGCAGAGAGTTTGAAATCAATGATGGTTAAGGCTGTTTCTTCAGGAGTTAGCTCTAATGCTCAGATTCCTGGTGTGAAGGTCGCGGGTAAGACCGGCACCGCTCAAAACGGAGAAGGTCAACCATACACACTCTGGTTCACCGGATTTGCTCCTGCTGATAATCCTCAGGTCGCAGTAACAGTAGTAATTGAAGATGGTGGCGGTATGGGACAGAGCGGTCGGGGTAATACTTTGGCCGCCCCAATCGCAAAGAAAATAATGCAGGCGGTGTTGAACAAGTGAAACCTGAAGAAGGAAAAGTTTACGGTGGACGCTATCGACTAGTTAGTCGAATTGCTACCGGCGGTATGGGTGAAGTTTGGCAAGCCCAAGATGAAGTAATTCTTCGTCAAGTTGCTATAAAGATTCTGAAACAGCAATACATGGGTGATCCAGATTTCGTTGAGAGGTTCAGAACCGAAGCTAAACATGCCGCCATGATTAACCACGATGGTATTGCCAATGTTTATGACTACGGTGAAGATGACGGTAGTGCTTACCTAGTCATGGAATTAGTACCAGGTGAATCACTGTCATCAATTCTTGAAAGAGAAAAAACTTTACCCGAGCAACAAGTAATCTCCATCATGTTGCAAACTGCTTTAGCTCTTGATTCAGCTCACCGTGAAGGTTTGGTGCACCGTGACATCAAACCAGGAAACTTGCTAATTACTCCTGATGGTGAAGTGAAAATAACGGACTTTGGTATTGCGCGTGTTGCTAATCAAGCTTCACTTACCCAAACCGGTCAGGTGATGGGAACAGTTCAATACTTAGCACCAGAACAAGCCACTGGAAAACCAGCCAGTGCTTCGGGAGATATTTATTCTTTGGGAATTGTTGCCTATGAAGCTTTAGCTGGCAGGCGACCATTCAAAGGCGAAACCCAGATGGCTATCGCCATGGCTCAGATCAATGAAACAGCGCCACCACTACCAGAAGGAATTGATCCTCGTTTAGTAAAACTTGTCATGGACTGCATGGCTAAAAAGCCAGATCAAAGACCACACACTGCGCTAGAACTAGCAGCTCGTGCCGAAGCATTACTTGCTGACCGTGAAGTTCACATTCCAGTGATAGCTAATGTGAACACCGTGGTTAGTGATGAGACCACGGTTATTGACACCGATACCAAACCAATTCCGAAGGCTCCATCGATTTGGCCTTGGTTAGCTTTGATTGTAATTTTGTTGAGCACCATAGCAACAGTTATCTGGCTAGGGCTCTCTGCCCCCAAGCCGACCATATCTCCTTCGCCTAGTAATTCACCTAGCCCAAGTCAGTCGCAGTCACCTTCGCCTTCCACTTCAGAAACACCTGAGACGGTTGTGGTGTTGAAGGGTACCTACCAAGGTCTAGATATCTCACTGGTGGTTCCCCAGCTAACTGACCTTGGTCTGGTTGTTGTTCCAATTGCTGGAGATCCAGTTCCAGCCGATGATCCAAGAATCTCTCAGGTTTATAACCTGTCACCACTTGGAACACTAACTAAGGGTTCTAGTATCAACGTTTATTACTATCAGCAAGCAGTGGAAAACCAGTTGCCTAATCAGTAAAGATAAACTGACTGAAGCAACAATTTGAAATGGAGTTTAGATGACCGAGAGTAATCGTCTGATAGCTGGACGTTACCAATTAGGAGCACTAATTGGTCGCGGTGGCATGGCTGAGGTTTACTCCGGTACCGATACCCGTCTGGGTAGAACAGTTGCAATCAAACTTCTAAAAGCTGATCTTGCCGCCGATTCTAGTTTTGAAATACGTTTCCGTCAGGAAGCCCAGGCTTCAGCCAGAATGGCTCACCCAACCATCGTTCGAGTTTATGACGCTGGGGATGAGGTGAGATTGGATGAGAACGGTGTTGAAAGACATCTGCCATACATTGTCATGGAACTTGTCCGCGGTGAAGTGCTTAGAGATATTCTTCGTCAAAGAAAACTCACCCAGCAGGAAGCCATCGCTTACGCTACCGGTGTTCTAACCGCATTGGAATTCTCCCACGCTGCTGGAGTTATTCACCGAGACATTAAACCTGCCAACGTGATGATTACTGAAAGCAATGCAGTCAAGGTGATGGACTTTGGTATCGCTAGAGCAGTTAGTGATTCATCGGCAACCATGGCTCACACCAACGGCATTGTTGGAACAGCCCAATACTTCTCACCGGAGCAAGCTCGCGGTGAAACAGTTGATCTGAGAACAGACCTTTACTCAACCGGTGTTTTACTTTATGAAATGCTCACCGGTAAACCACCGTTCACTGGTGATACTGCGGTTTCCGTTGCATACCAGCATGTTTCAGAGCAGGCGATTCCGCCGTCAATGATTAACCCCGGAGTTTCCTTAGCTCTTGATTCGGTAATCATGAAGGCTTTGGCCAAAGAACGTTCCCAACGATTCCAATCGGCTGGTGAATTTAGATCTGCGCTAGCAAGGGCTGCTGCTGGTGTCTCAGTTCCAGTGTTCCAGGATGATGCTCAACCACCAACGGCTCCAATGGAGCCTGTAACAGTTGCAGAAACCATCGTGGTGCCTGAGGTTGACCCGTTTGATGAGTTGATTGCCAGCGTTAATGAGGAAAGCACTGAAGGGATAAGTCTTCCTGAGCCTGAAGAAGTTGCATTAGATGAAGACAACAGTTTTACCGCTTTAGGTTTTGAAACCGGGGCTAACCAAGTCATAACAAGGTTAGCAAAGAAGAAGAACAGCTCAGATAAACCTTCCGCTGGCTTGATTTGGGGTATTGGTTCGGGGGCAGGTGTTGTTGTAATCGGTTTGCTAGTTTGGTTGTTGGCTGGAGGGGCAGCACTACTTAGCTTTGGTGGCGGTGGTGGGGGAAAGATTGCCGTTGCTGATGTTGTTGGTAAAACCTATGAAGAGGCATATACAATCCTGTCCAATCAAGATTTGCTAGTTGATCGACAATTACAGCAATCTCAAACTGTTCCAGTAAATACAGTTATTTCAACTGACCCTCCTGCCGGTCAACAAGTTGGCATGAAAACCACCATCACCGTTTTTGTTTCTGCCGGTGCTGAACAAGTAACCATGCCTGATCTAAGTGGTATGACCGAACAAGAAGCTAT
>DDPP01000063.1:1200-4627 GCA_002342255.1 Micrococcales bacterium UBA2465 | reverse complement strand
GATCCTCCTGCAAACCAAATGATTGCTGCTGGTTCAACTATCAACTTGATTACTTCAACCGGAATGGTCATTGTTCCAAATGTTGTAAATCTAGAATTAGTCGATGCTCAAGCCCAACTAACATCGACTTCGGTTGGTTATACGGTTTCTACTCAAGTTGACTCCACTTGCACAGGCACTGCTGGAACAACTGTAATCGCCCAATCTATTCCCCAAGGATTACAACCACAATTACAGAACATTGTTCTGACCTTGCAGTGTGTGACTAATTAGTGTTAATTAGTGGATTAAGTGTTTGAGCTTTCTCTGCTGCGCCTTCTAATCCGATTGATTCTAACCAGTTACCTAGCATTAGATAACCACCTTGAGTGAGTACTGACTCTGGGTGGAACTGAACACCGTAAATCGGAAGTGTTTTGTGTTGCAGCCCCATGATTACACCACCTTTAGTTTTGCTGGTGATAATCAAGTCTTCTGGAACCGTATTCTCAACTACTGCCAGTGAGTGATATCTGGTGGCTGTGAAAGGTTGGGGAACATTGGTATAGATCAAACTGTCATCATGAAAGACTTCACTGGTTTTACCGTGCATTAGTTCTTCAGCGTTGGTAACTACTGCTCCCATAGCTTCGGCAATAGCTTGGTGACCCAGGCAAACTCCGAAAATAGGCTGTCCAGATTTTAGGGCTAGCTTTACGGTTGGGATGCTAAGACCGGCGTCAAAAGGTGTGCCAGGTCCTGGAGAAATCAAAACTGCGTCATACTTGGCCAATAAATCTGGCAGTTCCGCTTCGGAAACTACGTCGTTACGAAGGACCTCAGTTTCAGCCCCAAGTTGGCGTAAATAGCCGTTGAGCGTATAAACAAAGGAGTCGTAGTTATCTAGAACCAGAATTTTCACCATCAGGTAAAAAGCCTAACCGCTTTGGATAGAATCTACCTATGTCTGAAAACGAGAACAAGTTCCTAAAATTCCTAAAACGTCCAACCAAGAAGGTTGTTCCAGACTCAGTTAAGGCTAAAAAAGCTAACGATGGTAACCCTGCCTGGTTGATGCCAGTTGCGGTTAGCTTGCTGATTGTTGGTTTGCTCTGGATCATGGTTTATTACATCAGCCAGACTCTTTACCCGCTAGGTGCAGGAACTCCTATCAACATCGGTGCAGCCAACATTTTGGTTGGTTTCGGTCTGATGATGGTTGGTTTCGGACTCTTTACCCGCTGGAAGTAATTAGCCAATCAGGGCTATTAGCAGACCACCAATCAAACCTAAGAGCGTTACCATCACGATTTCAAATCTCTTTTTGAATAACGCGTAAATTCCTGCAACCACCAACCCGACTACTAGTCCTCCGATATGCGCTTGCCATGATATTCCAGGTAAGAAACTTAGGACTAAGTTAATTCCGATAATGGCCAACATCTGGGATGTTTCAAGCCCATGAGCTCTAGCAACAACAGCATATGCTCCCATCAAACCAAAGATCGCTCCGCTAGCTCCAACAGTTGCAGCTCCTGGTGCAAAATAGGTAACCGCAACACAACCACCTAGCAAACTCAATAAATACAAAGTTATGAATTTGAGTTTGCCAAGCATCGGTTCCAGTAATGTTCCTAAAACAAATAATGAATACATGTTGAAAAGGATGTGTGTGATCTGTGATGTTGAATGAGCAAAACCAGATAGAAAGGCATGCTGCAGTCCACCCATGCCTAAGTAATCTGGTGCGTAATAAAAAATTAGTTCACTGTCAGGAATTACGAATTGCGCAACAAAAACTAAAACATTTATTCCGATAAGTGTCATTGTTATTGGTGCACGTTGGAACAAACTCTGCTGAAAACTAGCTCGTTGTATTTTTACTCTGTCACCAGCATCTTCTGGACATAGATACCCAACTGCACCAGGAGTGGCACATTCAGGACAGATAAACCTGTCACAGCGTTGGCAGGAAACACCAGTTTCACGATTCGGGTGCTTATAACAAGTTTCCATTAAGCAGAGATTGTTTCTATCGCAATAGTTTCAATAACAACGGGTTCAACTGGTCGATCTTGTCTTCCAGTTTCAACAGCGGCAATAGCATCAACGACATCTTTTGACTCTTGGTCAGCTACCTCACCGAATACGGTGTGTTTTCCATAGAGCCAATCTGTGTTTGCAACTGTGATGAAGAACTGTGAACCGTTGGTTCCTGGTCCTGCGTTAGCCATAGCTAACTTGTATGGCTCATTGAAATTGTGTTCGCTGATTTCATCTTTGAAGCTGTAACCTGGGCCACCCATGCCTGTGCCGGTTGGGTCACCACCTTGGATCATAAAGTTTGGAATAATCCGGTGGAAAACAACCCCGTCATAAAGAGGCTTTCCGTTATTGCCTTCATTAGTGTCTGGGTGCTTCCAAGGCTTACTGCCGTCAGCTAGGCCAACGAAGTTGGCTACGGTTAGTGGTGCTTGCCGACCAAAGAGCTTGACTCTGATGTCGCCGTGGTTAGTTTTGATGGTGGCTAGATGTGTGTGAGCGTTCATTGGACTATTCTCCCATGTTCGCCTGCACGACCGTGTTTCCAGCCACTGTCAGTGGTTCTATTTAGAATGATTGCTGTGTTCCTACATGGGAATATTCTTTGACCTCACAGTACGGGGGAAAGTTGGATATTGAAGTGCACCTTATCCGAGGTGAAACAGTGACGGGATTCGAATTCCCAGAACCTGGGAAGCTTCGGGTACTTATACAGATGGGTACGCCTAAAGAGCGTGTAATTGAGCATTGTTCTAAAGCAATTGACCCGGGCTTATTGCAGCGTGTAATAAAGCTATGGACAGACCCAGATCACCCGCGCCAAATGATTGAAAGTGGCCGAAACCTTATTATCCGCGAGATCGCTTAGGTTTAGCCGGCCAGCCCATAGCTCCGACAGCCTTTAGAAGTTCTTCTGGGGAAACCTTGAGGGCCATGCATAGTCTTCCGACGGTACCTGAAGGAATTTCACGCTCTAGGTGAAAATAGCGGCTAAGGCTAGATTTTTGAAATCCATTAGCCATAGCAAATTGATTCAAGGACTTATATCCTTGCTTTTCGTATTTGGAAACAAACCAGTTCCAGGCTGATTCGATATTCTCAGCACTTTGTTTTTGGATCATTTTATTTAATTACCTGACTTTTTACAGCCCCATGCACTTGCATCCATTAATAATCTTAAACCGCTTAAATGGGAACAGCAACTTATCCACAGGTGATTCCCATGGGTCTCACAGGATAGTCACCTGGCCGTGCCCTTCGTATTCGTAGATTCTGATAGATGAAACCAACAACTTATTTGAATCAGGTAGGTCTTCAGCTAAAGGGCCACCTAGATTTCCACCAACAGCAAGGTTGAGCAGCATATAGAAAGGCTGATCGTAAACCCACTGGTTAGGTGCAACGC
>DDPP01000063.1:859-1152 GCA_002342255.1 Micrococcales bacterium UBA2465 | reverse complement strand
TGTTTGCCACCGCAGCCATGATCACCGAAATAACCGGGGCCATGCAAAGTTCCTAAGGCTTCAAGTGGTGCTTTACCGACCCATTCCATGATGTCTATCTCGCCAGCAAGTGGCCAACCCTGCTCATCCATGCGACAACCCAGCATCCAGAAGGCTGGCCATAATCCTTTACCGGCAGGGACTTTAGCTGAAATGACAATCTGACCGTATTGGACATGCAATTTGTTCTTGGTGACTAAACGAGCACTAGTCCACTGAACGGGACCATAATAGGCAACCCCAGCTGACCCGTC
>DDPP01000063.1:0-813 GCA_002342255.1 Micrococcales bacterium UBA2465 | reverse complement strand
CTGAAGTTCGTTGTTACCCCAGCCAGGAATCCCGTAATTGGCTCCATCACCTAGGTCTCTACCCCAGATTTCGGGATTCGGAGCACTACCAGCACCCAAATCGAACTCTTCAGACCACAGCAGTTTTGCTTCGTTCATCGCCTCAAACCTTCGTTATCCCCATAGGTTTTCAAGACTACTATTACCTAGAAATATCAGTAGGCTGGGATAAAGACCCTGTCATAAATAGCGTTTCAATTACATAGACAAGGTAAGTAGAGATTTAGGAGTTCTAATGAACATGAAAAAGATTGCTGTTCTGAGCCTTTTAGCTGGTGGATTGCTTTTCGCTGGGGCCCAGACCGCTAACGCTGCAGATGACACTAACGTCTGTGATGACGGCTATGTAATGCAGTATGACGACAACGGTGACGCTACCGGTTGTGTAGTTGATGCAACAACTTACGACGCTACAGAAACAACAGACGACGTCACCGCCACTGATGGCAGCTGTTGGGAAGACAAGTTCGGCAACAACGTTTGTGCAAGAACTCTAGGTTCTCTTCCTATTGTAGACCCAACCCCAACACCGATTCCAATTGACGGTCTTGTAAAGTGTGTAGACACTACTGAGCAAGGTGGTGACACAACGGACCAGAGTGGCGACATGTCGCAGTGTGACAATGCTCCGATCATGTATGACAACATTATGCAGACCACTGGTATTGAGGAAAAGACTCTAACTGGCCTACCACTAGCTTCAGGTACTTCTGATTCATCAAATTCTTTGACGATTATGGGAATTCTTGTTGGTCTAGCTGGTGCTGGAGCAAT
>DDPP01000079.1:2474-2646 GCA_002342255.1 Micrococcales bacterium UBA2465 | reverse complement strand
GCGCCCTCGGCAGGAATCGAACCTGCGACCAAGAGATTAGAAGGCTCTTGCTCTATCCACTGAGCTACGAGGGCAGTGTGAAATGTTTCAACTCTTGATTTTACTCACTTCTGAGCGTCACAACACCAACCGAGGCAAAAGGCACTGGTTTTAGCCAGTTGTTCTGAGGTCC
>DDPP01000079.1:1326-2417 GCA_002342255.1 Micrococcales bacterium UBA2465 | reverse complement strand
TTTGAACGAAGATCGTTCTTATTCCAAACCACTGTTGCTTGGCTTCCAGCAGAAGTCGTTACAGTTACAGTCTGGGCAACTGGTGAAAGCCTGGTATCGCAACGTTTCAGCATGATTTTTATCGAAGCGAACTTTGAGTCAAGTTTCTTAGGTTGCAGAGTAAATGAACCAGATAATCCTTTAACCCAAACTGCATCGTTAGCTTTAACCATTGAGTCAGACCAATTCACTGCAAAAGTATCGTTACCGGTGTTGAAATCTGGTGCAGTAAACAAGACCCCTTTGTATTTACCTTGAGATCTTGTCTGCAGTTCTTTGATTTCTTTTTCTGGGAAAGTTTTTAGAAGTTTTTCAAAGTCAAAAGTTGGAACTTCTGCTGGATTAGCTTTTAGCGCATCTTGGATACTTTCTAAAGCTTTGACGTTAGTTCTTCCCGTGCTGGCGTAATAATCCAAATACTTGAAGTGAGCTTCTTTACCTGGTGAATCGATCCAGATAGCTGGAATACCAAGACTTTCTGCAAATATGATGCCGTGCAGTGATGATGAAATTACTAGCTCTGCCCCAAGCATTTGCTTTAGCACAGTAAGCGGGTGGTTATCTGCCGAAATAAAGTGGTGGTGAAGTTTAGGGTTCCACCGCTTGAAAACAATCTCGTCACGATAGTGAGGAAGAATTCTAATCTTGCCTTTGGCTTTATTCTTCTCTGGGTTGTATTTAGCTAGCTCTTCTTTCCAGAGGTGAACTAGCAATACTCCTGGATCGAACAGCTCGGTGATGTTGCTGGTATCCCAGCCGGCTTTATTTAGAACATCTAGAGTCATCGGGCCTCTAACTGCTCTTACAAAGATGTTTCCACCTGGATGTCCATCTAAGGCATCAGTTCCTTTAAGCCCTGAACCCCAAACCACATCGCCATCGATAGCCCGGTGAAGGACAGAACCAATAGCCAGTAGTTTGTTTTGATCTGGATCTGGTTGAACCGGAGTGAAAGGGGTTAGCTTCTTGATTATTAGCTCTGAAGCGTCATCGCCGAAGTTACCGTGTTTGAACATTCCTCGGTAAATCTTGCCGTTCATCAACCGGTCTTT
>DDPP01000079.1:0-1309 GCA_002342255.1 Micrococcales bacterium UBA2465 | reverse complement strand
TGGAAGTATCTTTGGCTGAGGTGAAGTCCTGATTGCCTTCATATCTGTTTCTATGTGAGAGATAGTTCCTGAAGCAATAAAGCAGTGAGAGTCGTTATAGCCTCCGGAGATTACATACCTATCCCCTACAATTGCGAACCCAGTTGGATAGAGCACCCATGAAGTGGTTGGGTTTAGGTTTTGTCCTGGATCATCAACAAAGCCATGTTCTGTCGGATCGCTGTGTGGGTCAAAACCTAGGTCTAGTGGATATGGTTTTTCTCTCACCGGTTGGAATGGGTAAGTTTTAGAAAACTCATAAACTGCAGCAACATACTCGGCACCTTCTGGCATGTTGTATCTGGAGTGAACGATGTTTATGAATTTGTCTCCAACCTGAATGGGTTGAGCTCCACCGCGCATAGCTCCATATACTTCGCTAAAAGAAGACTTCCAGCTTGAAACGTTATCTAGATCACAGAGCACATCTGTTTTTGAAGTATTTAGATCTACTTTTAGAATTCGATGTGGGGTTACTGAGTAAACCGCCCAAACCTGGTTTTCTGCTTCAAAGAAGGCCCAGTTCTTCTCGGTTTTTCTTCTGCCAGAGCGCAAAATGATTTCACGTACTTTAGCCGCTGGCTTACCTGTTTTCGAATCTAACTCAACCATGTATTGGTGATTGGTGTCATCATCGGTATGGCCGTTATTCCAAACCATGTAGGTTTTGCCCTGCAGGCTAAAGAGCCTTGGGTCAGCGAACCAAACCTTGCTTTGAGCCGGAACATTGGTTGCAAATTCAACTAGGTCGGAAAAACCCAAAGCAGAACCTGAAACTACCTCTAAATCTTTAGTGATTCTGCAGATGGCGATTCTTCGACCCTGATCGATGCTTGAAACAAAGCGATAGGCAGCTAAATAACCCTCTTCGGTAGGGATTAGGGCCATGTTGAAAAGGTTGATTGAGCCTTCAGTCAGTTTCGCCCACTCTGCAGGTATCAGACTGGCTGTTTCTATGGCCTTAAAGTCAATTTCCGAAGGCATGGGGCTCTTTCCTGTGGGATTCCCCAGAAGTTTACCAGTGGGTTAATAGTTAGCCGTTGAGGCGGGAGAATTGAAGGGAGCTTGGTAATTTAGTTATACTTATTTACCTAGGTAAATACTTAAGATCTGGAGAATAAATGTTTCGCCTTTCCAAAATGTCGCTAGCTAACCGTTCAGTGATTGCTCTACTAACAGTTATTTTGGCCGTGTTCGGTTTCATCTCGGTTGGACAACTAAAGCAAGAACTATTCCCCTCACTTGAGTTCCCTCAAGCAGCTATTGTGAC
>DDPP01000099.1 GCA_002342255.1 Micrococcales bacterium UBA2465 | reverse complement strand
AACACAACCAGAATTGCATCGCCAATTCCTCTTTTGCCAAAAGCTTGAAATCCCACTAACGCGGCGGTCAAAATTTGAAGTGGAAGAAAAATTGTTAGGAAAGACATGGTCATGTCGAGGTTTATCGAATACGCACCAAGCATGACCAGCGGAAGTGGAACAACTGAAGACAAAAATACTAGGAAGCGTCTTGAGTTGTTTGCCCTAAGCCAGGGCTTGTTGTCCAATTGAATAACCTTAGCCATTAGTTTTTTCTCCAAGGTTGAGATTTGTTGACAATGAAGTTAGCGATGAAATTTACTATCAAGGTCAAAATGAACAAGACTAGACCAGCAGCCATTAGACCTTGCTTTTCAAAAGGCCCAGCTTCACCAAATTTGGCCAAAATCCATGAAGCTACCGCACCGCCTCGAGGTTCCAAGAGGTTTGCCCAGTTGATGTGCAAAATATCGAGGTTTAACACATAGAAAATCGCAACAGTCTCGCCAACGGCGCGACCGAGACCTAGAAGAATACCACCGACGACTCCACCAGCTGATGTAGGGAATATCACTCTGCGGAATGTGGATAAGCGCGAACCTCCCAGAGCCAGAGCACCATTGATTAGGTCTCTATCTAATTGACTAAAAATCTCTCGGGTTACCGAAGTGATGATGGGGACAATCATCACGGCTACAATCCAACCGGCAATAAATGGTGATCTCATAAACCCGTTGTCAGGATTCTCCACAGAGAAGAAAGGAATCCAGCCAACATTTTTATTTAGGATGTCCGCCCAGCCAGCTGCCACTGGAGTGAACACAATAAGACCCCACAAGCCGATAACAACCGAAGGAAGAGCAGCCAACAAATCCACCAGCGTTGTGGCCCAGGTGGCTAGTCGCTTAGGGAGCATAAACACAATTAGGTAAGCCATTGAGATAGCCATCGGTGTTGCAATCAAAATTCCAAAAAAGGCGATTAAAAGAGATCCCCATAGCATAGGGCCGAGTTGGAACACAGCAGGTTCAACATCCGCATTCCAATTGTTACCCAGAACAAAATTTATTCCCTGATCAGAAATTACTGGCCAGGATTGCCAGAGAAGAAAGCCCAAAACTAGGGCAACCAGCACGAAAGCAAAATACGCTGCGACAGTAGTGGTTCCAAAGAATACTTGGTCGCCTTTACTTAGTGGTCCGGCAACTAGCTTGCGTCTAACCTCTGTTTTTGAATCCTTGGCACTCATAGGTGCAATCCTGTTATTTGGCTGTTAAGTGAAGTTAGAGTTTCGGTTAACTAACGGTAAACAAATTCAATAATTCCATCGGACTCCAGTCCAGATTTGCCACATTCTCACAGTCATTACCGCCACAGTAAATCCAGCCAGTGCTATAACTAGGGTGGACCACTTAGTCCTTTCAAATGCTGCCCAAATCACTGCAGCCGGAGGGACTATTAGAGCGGTAATCAGATAGCCAAAGAATTCAACCGTATCGCCAATAGCCGAAGCTCCCCCAGAAACCAAACTGATACTCCAAACTAAGTGGACTAAAAGCATGGTTTCCACCACGATGGCAGATCCGACGGAAAACCAGGATGGCTCTCTCCTTAGCAGTGCCAAAATCAGAGAAAACATGCCTGCAATGAGAGAAACCCAAAGCAGCAGTTGATAACTAATCTGAACCATCGAGAGCCTCATTGAACACAACTAAAGAGCGCACAGTATTAGTTGAGACAGGGACCACAATTGCAACCAGACTCTCTCCTCTAAATAGCGCAGTAGTTCCGGAAGTCTGAAGCACGATTCTCTTGCCGTGCCTCAGGTCTTGCTCACTTGCTGGATCTATTTCCAAGACCGGGAAAATATCACTGGCAGCATTCACCAAGCGCATAAAGTTTGGTTTCGTATCGACCAATTGTTCAAGAGTTTGTGCATCACTAACTTCAAAATTTCCAATTCGAGTTCTTCGAAGTGCAGTTAGATGGCCACCAACTCCCAAGGCATTACCTAAATCTCTTGCTAATGCCCTGATAAAAGTTCCTGAAGAACAAGATACGAGGACATCTAAGTCAATAAAATTATCTGATTTTCTAATTTCACCGATTACTTCAAATTGTGAGACCTCTATTCGGCGAGACTTAAGCGTGACCACTTGTCCATCTCTGACCAAATCGTAAGCCCGTTCACCGTGAACTTTTATTGCTGAAACAGAGGAAGGGATTTGTTCGATGCGTCCAATGAAAGCTTCAATCTGTTTATGAATATCATCTGAGGAAATTTTTGCCAACAAATTTGAATCTGCCCTGGCTAGAACTTCTCCCTCAAAGTCGTCAGTTAGGGTGGTTTGCCCAAGCCTGATTGTTGCTTGGTATGTTTTACTATTGCCAACAATAAAAGTGAGCAATTTTGTTCCAGCTTCAACCCCAAGCACTAACAACCCTGTGGCCATTGGATCTAGCGTTCCAGCGTGACCAATTTTTCTAGTGCCCAGAATCTTTCTACATTTTGCAACGACATCATGACTGGTAAAGCCAGCCGGCTTGTCAACCAAGAGCAAAGCTGACTGAACCACCTGAATTACTCGTCCTCTGCTGACTGCTTAGGCTCTTTATAAGGATTCTCCCCCGCAGCAAATTCGGCATCTTTGGCCAGCTTGGCTAGCTCAGCGTCTCTCGCTCGCGCCTGAGCTAGAAGATCGTTCATGTGGGCTGCAGATTCTGGTACCTCATCAGTTAGAAACTCGATGGTTGGGGTAAGTCGAATACCTAGTTGGCTTCCAATCTCACCGCGAATGCGACCACGGAATCGCTCTAAGATTCCGGCAGTTTTTTCAGACTGTTCTTTATCACCAAAAACCGTGTAGAAGATTCGTGCTGAAGCTAGATCAGGGGTAACCCTCACATCAGTAATTGTCACGAAACCCAAATCAGGATCTTTGACCACCTTGTCTAAAGCTGAAGCGGTCAAGACCTTGATACGTTCCGCTAGCCTTCTTGCTCTGGCTGCGTCAACCATTAGACCCTCGGCTTCTCACGCATCTCGAAGGTTTCGATGACGTCCCCGATTTGAATCTCGTTGAACCCAGCTAGACCGATACCACATTCGAAGTCTGTCTTGACTTCGTTAGCATCATCTTTGAATCGCTTCAACGATTCAATCTTTAGATTGTCTGCTAAGACAACACCATCGCGAGAGATTCTGGCAAGCGAGTTGCGCTTGATTGATCCCGAACGAACGATTGAACCAGCAATAGTGCCAACCTTAGATGACTTGAAGATTTCACGCACTTCGGCGGTGCCAAGTTGAGCTTCTTCAAACTCTGGCTTGAGCATTCCC
This sequence comes from Micrococcales bacterium UBA2465, assembly GCA_002342255.1. Lineage (GTDB taxonomy): Bacteria > Actinomycetota > Actinomycetes > Actinomycetales > Microbacteriaceae > Rhodoluna. The sequence continues at coordinate 1,181 of DDPP01000099.1, read as the reverse complement.
TTGAGTGATTTCTCGATGTCTTCCAGCGCTGCATAGATAACTGAGTAAAAACGGATGTCAACGCCTTCTCGATCTGCACGCTCTTTGGCTTTGTTATCTGGACGAACGTTGAAGCCGATGATGATGGCATTGTCCACTGTTGCCAGGTTAACATCGCTTTCAGTAATAGCACCAACACCTCTGTGGATGATTCGTAACTGCACCGAATCATCAACTTCGATTTTGAGCAGTGAGTCTTCGATTGCTTCAACCGCACCAGAGACGTCACCCTTGATAACCAAGTTAAGGGCAGAAACTTTTCCATCCTCAAGTGCCTTGGTAAAGTCTTCCAGGCTAACGCGCTTACGAGTCTTAGCCAAAAGCGCATTCCGATCCGCAGCTTCACGCTTTTCAGCAATCTGTCTTGCCTGACGCTCATCCTCGGTAACCACAAAGGTGTCACCAGCACGGGGAACTGATTGGAGACCCAGCACCTGAACCGGTCTGGAGGGTTCTGCAGCTTCGACAACACCACCGTTCTCATCGAACATCGCACGAACACGACCGTGCGCTGCACCAGCAACAATTGAGTCACCAACACGAAGAGTTCCGGACTGAATCAGAACAGTTGCAACCGAACCACGGCCCTTGTCTAGGTTTGCTTCAATCGCGACTCCGCGAGCATCACGGTGAGGGTTGGCGCGTAGGTCAAGTGCTGCGTCAGCAGTAAGCAGAACTGCATCGAGTAGCTGCTGAATACCTACACCGGTTAGAGCCGACACGTCAACGAACATCACGTCACCGCCATACTCTTCTGCTACCAAGTTGAATTCGGTCAACTGCTGGCGAATCTTGGCAGGGTTTGCCCCTTCCTTGTCAACCTTGTTGACGGCAACAACAATTGGAACTCCTGCTGACTGCGCGTGGTTCAATGCTTCAACTGTCTGCGGCATCACGCCGTCATCGGCAGCAACAACAAGAATTGCGATGTCGGTTACCTGAGCACCACGTGCACGCATCGCTGTGAAAGCTTCGTGACCCGGGGTGTCAATAAAGGTTATGGCTCGTTCGACACCCTCGTGCGTGGTGTGAACCTGGTAGGCACCGATGTGCTGGGTAATTCCACCAGCCTCACCAGCTTGAACGTTTGCGTCACGAATCTTGTCAAGCAATCTTGTCTTACCGTGATCAACGTGACCCAT
>DDPP01000034.1:15227-30711 GCA_002342255.1 Micrococcales bacterium UBA2465 | reverse complement strand
ACGTAGCCAACAAGTTCTAATTGCCAAGCCTGTCGTTGATACTAAAGGTGATTCAACTATTGTTTCGAGGTTGGGGGTTGACCGCCGAGTCGATTTCCTGATTACCCCCGATTCCAATCTTCGGGAACTCACTTACGAATATGCCAATAGCGGTTTGATCATTCCTGGTATCAAAAACTTATCCTGCCTGCTTATCGACGAAGCCCAATTCCTAACCAGAGATCAAGTTGATCAAGCCTTTGAACTCGCAGTGTTGGATGGCATTCCAGTGCTCTGCTACGGTATTCGCACAGATTTCCTTACCAACGGTTTTCCAGGATCTCTGCGGCTCATGGAGATGGCCCATTCGCTTGAAGAGCTAAAGACCATTTGTCGATGTGGACGCAAAGCTATGTTCAACGGTCGCAAATTCGATGGTGAATTCATTTTCCAGGGTGATCAGGTAGCAATTGACGGCGTCGAGGTCACTTACGAATCTCTCTGTGGTGTTTGTTACCTAAACGAACGCGGCTAAATGGCAACTCGTTTCCATAACGGCCCAGTTTATTTAGGCAATACTAGGTGGGCAAACGAGTTATTCGTTGCCGATGGCAAAGTTATAGCCGACCAAGAATTTTCGCAATCACCAGATCAAGAAGAACTCGATCTCCAGGGAAACACGCTAGTCCCAGCCTTTAGAGATGGGCACGCTCATCCGCTGTTTGCCGGTGGAGAATTATCCAAACTTGATGTAACAAACTGTAACAACCTAGAGGATCTGGGCAGAACCATCATCGAATACAGGAAGTCAAATCCAACGTTGAATTGGATTTCCGGTGGAGCTTATGATCGCTCTTTGGCTATCGGACAGACTTCAATTTTTCTTGATCAATTTGTGTCAGATGTTCCACTGGTTTTACATGCAGACGACCATCACACCATCTGGGTGAACTCAAAGGCTCTAGAGGTAGCATCACTTAAAGCTAGCCAACTTCCCCAATTGCGCACAGGTTCGATAGATGTGGATGAACATGGCAGCCCAACAGGTTTTCTTAGAGAGTTTGAGGCAACCCAACTAATTCAACATTTAGCACCCAAGGAAACAACGGCGGAACGAGTTGCTCACTTAATGAGAGCCGAAAAACTACTGCTTTCATCAGGAATAGTTGAAATTCAAGATGCCTGGATAGATGAAGCCATGGCTGAAGTATTTCTCAAGGCAAGTCCAAACCTAAAACTTGATTACAAGCTGTTACTGAGGGCTGACCCAGAACAACCCGAGCGAGTCTTTGACTATCACGCCAGGCTAGTAAAGGACTTCTCCTGGACCCAGAACATGGCAATCCAAGGAATCAAATATTTTATTGATGGTGTCTTTGGCTCTGCAACGGCATTGGTTTCGAGTCCATACGATTCAACGGGCAATTTTGGAGATTGCAACTGGAATTTAGAGGAGCTAAAGGAATCTATTTCCAGATCGCATAACCTAGGCCTGCAAACGCATCTTCACGCCATTGGCGATGCTGGCATTGATTTCGCTCTGTCAGCAATACAACAGGCCGAGATTGGAACGCTACCTGCGGTTATTGCCCATGCGGAATTGACTAGTCCTGAGATACTTGCCAAAGCAAAACAGTTGAATGTGACGCTCTGCCTACAACCTTTCTGGGCCCAAAACAACAACATGCTGCTCTCCTGTGTTCAACACATAGGTCACCACCGAAAAGATAGCCTTTATGCAATAAAAGACATGTTGTCTCTAGGTATAAATGTCGCCTTTGGAAGCGATTGGCCAGTTTCTAGTTATCGACCTGTAGATGGAATAGCTGTTGCTATTCATCGCAGATCAAACTCGGCCATGTCCCAACACAATCCACTTCAGGCAATCACTCTGGAGCAAGCAATAGATTGCTATACCAGTGGTGTTAGTAGGATGCTAGGAAATTCTCATCGGGGAACACTAGTGGTTGGTCAAGATTTTGATGCAACCGTTCTAACTGGCAACTTAAGACAGAAGAACCTCGATGAATTTTTCTCCACCGAGGTTCTTTCCGTTTATAAAACAGGTGTCAGATTACTTCCACATAATTAGTAACGACAAAGCTGGAACACTAACTTTACCCGTTGACTTACCGGTTACCTTGACTGTCTTGAGAGTCTTAGTTCCTGCAGTAGTTCCATCTGAAACAAGCTTGTAAGTTCCCACTGGGACACTAAAGCTTGCTGCCTTAGTTGGATTTGAGTTAGCAAGGATAACAATCGAACCCCAGCTGTCTCCAACAGCCTTACCGTTAAGCTTCCAACCAATTTGCCCGAAAGTTCCATTTAGGAAGGTTAGGTTGTCGGTTATTTGTTTGGCTGTTGTCATTCTGAAGGCTTTGTGTGCCTTACGGATAGAAATCAAACCTTTGAGGAAGCTAACGTTGCTGGCATAAGTTATGCGGTTCTTATACTTCAACGAGTTAATCGCATCGGTCAAGTTATAGCTGTTGTGTTCGAAATTCTTGGTGCGCAAATATTCTTGTCCAGCATGCAAGAAAGGGATTCCCTGCGATACGAACAGTATTCCTGTTCCAAGTTTCGAGGTTTTAGCAATAGTGGTCATCGGTAGCTTCATACCCATGCTCTTACGCAAGCGATCGGCAAAGGTTGTATTGTCGTGGGACTCGATGTAGTTGATGGTTTGATCTGGTTCGATGCCACCAATCCACGCACCCGCAAGACCTGGGAACGGAGCGTTGGCTACGATACCTGATTGCACCGAGGCAAAGTCGCCATAGCGCCCACTCACCCAACCGATAGAATCTTCGCTCCAAACTGAACCCTTCATACCATCTCGAATGATTTGGTTGAAAGTTGCGATTCCTGGAATCTTATTGCTGTTGAGCTGGGTCGCTCTGTCTTGCTCAGGAAGCGTTCCCATATTCCAACCCTCACCCAACATGATGATGGTTGGATCAATATCGTTCAACTGAGTGCGCACAGCATTCATGGTACGAATATCAATTAGACCCATTAGGTCGAAACGGAAACCGTCCATCTTGTATTCAGTTGCCCAATACTTCACTGAGTCCTGGATGTATTTGCTAACCATTGGATTCTCAGTAGCGGTGTCATTTCCACAGCCAGAGCCACTGGTCTTGGTTCCCGTTGCATCTCTGCGGTACCAGTAACCAGGCACAAGTTTCTCGAATGAGAAGTTTGTGCTGTCTTGCACGTGGTTATAAACCACGTCCATGTTCACGCGCAAACCATTGGAGTGCATTGCCATTACAGCTTGCTTTAACTCTCTGATTCGAGTTTTAGGGTCTGCAGCATTCGATGAGTAAGAGCCTTCAGGCACGTTGTAATTCTTCGGATCATATCCCCAGTTGAACTGATTACCTGCGCCAGTTTCATCAACCGAGCCGAAGTCGTAAACCGGTAGAAGCTCCACGTGAGTTATCCCTAGGTCTTTCATTGCAGCTAGACCGGTAGCCGTTGTCTTTCCGGCCGAAGTGTATTTGGTGTTGTTTTCAGTGAAAGCCAAATACTTACCTCGATTAGCCGAGGATACACCGCTTGAAGCATCGATGGAAAAGTCCCTAACATGCAACTCGTAAATTATTGCATCGGTTGGGTTTCCACTATTGAATGCAGGCCGTTTAGTACTTTCCCAACCTGTTGGGTTAGTGGTGGCGAGGTTTACTACTACTCCCCTGTCACCATTAATGGTCACTGCCCTCGCATAAGGATCAATCGCTTCGTTTACTTTAGATCCGAAACGAGCTCGATACATGTAGATGGTTCCATCTTGGTCGCCAGGTAAGTTGTACACCCAGGTGCCCTTGACGTCTTTAGTCATCTCGTAAACAGTAGGAGTTGCATCCTTAGCCGCACTTTGATAGGTAACTAATTGCAATTGATCTGAGGTGGGTGCCCAAACTCTAAAATCAGTTGAACTAGGACTATAGGTATTACCTAGGTCCTTAACTCCATCGCCTTGAACATCGTCGTAGTAATACTTGCTGTTGAATTCTTGACGAGTCCAGAGTGAACCCAAGTCTGATTCTTGAGATCCATAAACCGGGTGACTGATTGTATATGCGGTTCCAATTCGAACATCTTCCACCAGGGTCATCGTTGTCGTCCAACCAGCTAAATCGCTTCCTGCAATTGGTGACCAAGAAGCAACTGCAACATTTGCGCCATTTGAGTCCTTGACCTCAAAGTTTGCCTTCTCGACTTCGACATCGAACTTGTTGTCAAAAGTGAGCTTAATCTTGTTCAGGTCCGTGACCTGAGCTCCGAGGAAACTCGGTGTGGTAGAAGGTTTCTTAGTCCAGATGTATTTCGAACCACTCTTCACCCAAATTTCAGCGGTTGGAGTTCCATCAACATCCTTGAAACTGGTAATAAAACGGTCGCCATCTGGATCTTTATCCCAGTTGTTGGTGCGAATAATGAAACCGATGCTTTGAGCGGTTGCTGTCCCTTCCAAGAGCCAACTACCAACCGCAGCACCATCAGCGTCGAGGGCAAATGCACTTCCGTTTTTGTTGAATTCGTAAGCTGTTCCATTCAATCCATCAGCCCACAGCCAGACGTTATAGCTAGTGCTCTTTGGGTTGATGTAATGGATAATTACTCGCTTATCCCCAGCTGCTGAGCCCGGTTTAGCATCAACAGCAACCAAGCCGGTGAGAACAGTTAGAAGAGCAATGAACATGCCGATCAGGCGTTTTGAATGAGCAACGTTGCGCACAATAAGTCACTTTCATAGAAGTCAAAGGCTTGGCTGTAAGCGTTTACCTTGTTGGATTTATAGTCTTAGCCTAAGGCAGAAAGCTGAGAATTTGGTGGGGCGTGCGGGACTTGAACCCGCGACCGACGGATTATGAGTCCGCTGCTCTAACCGGCTGAGCTAACGCCCCCAGCCACCTAACAAGACTACTTGTCCTTGCGCTTGATTGTTTTCTTTGCCTTGCCTACGGTCTTTTGGACGCTTTTGCGCATCCTTTTGTCGACTTTTTTGGCTTGGCTTCTGATCTCGTCCAATCCCTCTTTGATTTCGTCTCCGAACTCAGCCAGGGCCTTTAGCGTCTGTTCGCGCATTCTCTTCTCAGCCTTTCGAACTGCAGCACTTAGCCTTCCGATAGGGCGAAGGTATTCCTCGGAGTTGTCATCAGAATTCACTCGTGCTCCCGAGTCACCTCGATAGAGGCCCTCAAAGATTGCCACGGTTCGTTTGATGTCATGGGATTGGATTAGGTGAAGGGAGTTCTCCGAAAGCCTGTCGAGTTCCTTGCGATCGGCAGTTGCGATACGAAGTAATTTTTCGGCAAATTGTTCCACGTCGTCAGGTTCAAACAAATAACCATTATCACCATCATGAATTAGATGAGGTAGAGCCATTGCGTTAGCTCCAACCACTGGTCTTCCCGAAGCCATGGCCTCCATGGTTGCTATCGACTGCAATTCGGCTATTGAAGGCATAACGAAGACAGTGGCTCTTTCATAAGCCTTGGGTAGTTCTTCTTCAGAGATGTGACCGAGAAACTTTACCCGATCAGATATTTTCAACTCTCTGGTTAATTCTCCGAGAAACTTTCTTTGGCTTCCGTCTCCAGCGATCTCGACTTGAAAATCAATATCCTTTGGTAATTTTGCTGCTGCCTTTAATAGGTTGTGGATGTGTTTTTCCCAATCCAATCGACCGAGGAATAGCATGCGGAAAGGCTGATTGGTAGTCGGTGTCGGATTAGTAAATTTTGTTGCATCAATGCCGCAAGACACCGCTAGAACATTTTCCACACGGGTGGCTTCTTCCAGAATAGAAGCAGCTCTTCTAGTTGGTGTGGTCACATGGTCGTACTTGACTAAAACTCGTCCGGTATCCCACCAGAGAAAATCAGAGACCTTCTGGTTCAGAAATTTTGGCAGACGCAAATACTGCAATAAGTTCTCAGGAACTACGTGATTGGTGGCAACTAGATTTATGTTTCGTTCACGCCCACTTTTGGCTAAAACTCGTCCAATAGCAAGATGAGATTGGGAGTGAATGGCATCAGGCTGAAAGCCATCGAGGATTAGGTCGATTTTCCGTTTTAGGGTCATTGGCCAAACGAATCTCAGCGTCTTATGCAATAGCAACCGTCGGCTCTGCAGGCGGTGGACAGTCATCTTCACACCATCATGTTCTTCAATGAATGTTCCGTGTTCTTTGGTGGTCGCTGGAGCCAGGATGTGAACATCGTTACCATTGCGAACTAGACCGCCAGCTAGACGCTCGGCGAATCTGGCTGCCCCGTTAATGTCTGGTGGAAAAGTGTCAGCCGCGATCAGGACACGTAAAGGGTGACCTGGATGTCTAATTGACTGTGCCAAAAGTTAACCTCTGGTTTGGGGAATAGGAGCCAAATGTGGCTCAGAGCCAAGTTTAGCCTAACTAGGCTTCATCAACTCGGGATGGACCTTGGACAGCAAATACACTCCCACCACCGCGACCGCCCCGCTGGCTAAAAAGCCCAACATGATAGGCCAAGAGGCGTCCATAGCCTCATTTAGCAGGACCACACCGATGCTAATAGCAACTAGCGGATCTATTACTGTAAGGCCGGCTATGGCTAAATCCGGCGGGCCGGATGTATAAGCATTTTGAACAAACCAGCCACCCATCAAAGCTGCAGTAATCATGCAGATAAATGCGACTAGGGTTAGCGTATCCGTAGTTGGCTCATACTGAAATGTAATCAGGCGATCAAAGCCACCTTGTGCAAACATCCTCTTCAAGAAAACCTTGGTTAGAGTTGCAACGAAACCGTAAAGCACCCCGGCACCAATAATAAAAGTTAGTGGCTTAAATTTCGTCGCCCCTCTAAGTAAAACTGTTCCGAGACCCACAATTAAGCCAACTGCAATGACCAAAATGAGAATCAAGCTCTGATCATCAATCTCAGGTTCAACAGCTACTTGGTGAGCCATAACCACGAATGCACCTAAACCAAAAGTGCATAAACAGATAGCCGTTATTGAGGCTTTGTTTAGTTTCGTCCTGGTGACTCTGGCATGAAGAATTGAAGTTACAACCAGCGCGATTGCGCCAATAGGTTGCACCAAAATCAGTGGTGCTATTAGAAGTGCTGTAAATTGCAATATCAGTGCCAACGCGGAAATGGCAGCGCCAGATATCCAATGCGGATGTCTAAGCAGTTTTGCCAACTGCCTAAAAGTTAGGTGAGAGGTTGTGGCTGGGCTGCTCTTGGCTTCACGACCAACTGCACCGTTCTGCAATTGAGTGCCTACCGCTAAAGCAACTGCTGAAAACAGTGCTAGCGAAATTGCCAGGATCTTCATGTCTTCCACCTAAACGCTTTATTTTAGCCTACCCAAGTGCAACCAAATCACTGCCTAAGGTAAATTAGAGGAATGATTAGACCAATAGTGATCACAGGTACCCCAGTTTTACATCAAAAAGCGTTAGAAGTTACAGCTTTTGACGATGATTTGATGGAATTGGTCGAAGACATGTATGAGACCATGGACAAAGCTCCAGGAGTTGGCCTAGCCGCCCCTCAGGTTGGGGTCAACTTACGCGTCTTTGTCTATAACTGGGAATTAGCTGATGGGACTCACCAGCGAGGTGTAGTTATAAATCCGACACTTGAACTTTCAGAAATACCCGAGGGCGAACCTGACTGGGAAACCGAAGCAGAGGGTTGTTTGTCGGTGCCTGGTGAGCGATTCCCGATTAGGCGAGCTGAAAAGGCGGTCCTAACTGGTCTGGACCTTCAGCAAAACCCAGTTCACATTGAAGCTGAGGGTTGGTTTGCCAGGATTTTCCAGCACGAATTCGATCACCTCAACGGAATACTTTACGTTGACCGTCTAGCAGAGCCACATCGCAGTGATGCTCAGCATGCAATTCAAGATAATGGTTGGGGTGTTCCAGGTCTGAGCTGGCTGCCCGGTGAAGAGCAATTAGAGGGCTAATGCACCGAAACGAGATAGCTTGAGTAATAACTGAGACCTAGTTTCTAACATCAACAGGTTTTGCACTTTACGAATGGTATTTCTAACTTTGAGTTTTGGCACCTGAGCCACCTGAGCTATTTGCGCATCCGTCTTTAGTTCGCAAAAGGCACGAATGATATTGGCCTCTTTGACATCTAAAGTATCCAGCGCAACTGAAGCGCTGGAAAATTCGGCTTCTGAAACCTTGGACTTTGGTATCTGATTAAAAATCTCTCTTATTCCGAAATCAGCTTGGGGATCGGCGCAGGCTTCAACTCGGTTTTTTAGAACTTCGAGTCCGTCCATGACAAAGACTGTATCCACGGCACCCGCCTCAATTGCACTCAATCGTAGCGAAAGCTCTGAGTAATAAGCAGAGACCAGAAACCTACCCAGTTCTTCAGAGGTGACTCTAGCTAAGGCATGTGATGCACTAATTAAAGCGAAAGCCGTGGTTGCTGGCAGTCTCTGTTCGAGAATTGCAACATCGAAATTCAGGGACAACATATCCTGTGCTTGAATTCCAAAACCATCAGAGTTATGCACAATCTGTATTTCTCCATTCGCTTCAAGGTAATCTCTTCGACCCTGACGAATAGTTTCATGGCCACCAACCAAAGCAACGCGCAGGATTTTAGCCAAGGCTAGTTACCTCTGGACTGTTGAGCGATGTTTGGGAATGACGCCGAAACCGTGAAGCCAACTCCTGGTACCCTGGCAACTTCAACAATCCCGCCATACAATGTCACTCGCTCCTGCATAACTTTAAGACCCGGGCCTGAGATTCTTTCAGTTAGTGCTTTTTGATCGGCGGTGACATCGTAACCATTACTATCACTATTCAAAATTCGACGCATCTCTTCGCCGTTATCTTTGATTACAATTTGAAAGGCTGTTTCTTGCCACAGGAAGTCAACATCGACACCTGTTCCAACCGGCGCGTGTTTTCTAATGTTCTCCAGTGACTCTGATAGCAACCGATAGATGACCAACTCCGCACCACTACTTAGCTTGATTGCCTGTCCGCTTTCTCTGAAATTAACTAGATAGCCGTAACTGCGATAATCGACAAATAAAGAGTTGACATCGCGTAAACCAGGCATGGCTACCGCGTTAGTGTCACTCAGACCGAGCAAATCGCTAAGTCTCCTGATTTCAGCAAAAGATGTTCTTAAACCATTGATTACAGTTTCCAAAATTCTTGGTGCAACTGTTGGGTCACTCTTTGCAGAGTAACTACCGGATTCCGCAGTTACCATAGTTGAACTCACATTATCTAAGAGTAAGTCGGTAACGTCTCTAGCTATTCCTAAGCGTCGATCTTGCTCAGCAACCGAAAATTGAGCTGCAACCAACTGACTTTCTAAACGCGATACATCAACACCGGTGCCTACGTGAGTAATCCTGGTATACAACCACCTACCCAGCATCCAAGAGTTAACACCCAAAGAAAGGACAAGCAAACAGCCCAAAATGGTGACCACGAATTTAGCCTCACCAGAAGGCAATTCGACTCCTAGAAATTTCTCCTGGATGTCTAGATTTTGAACAAACCAGCCGATTTGTAAAGCAGTAAGACTCAGCACTAGGCCAAACCCAACTCGTCGTTGAACCGGATTCGCGAAAGCTGAAAGAATAAGCAGAGTAATCAGCGCACCAACTCCAGATACCTGGGGTTGCAACCCAAAGTAAATGGCGGTAATTAGACCTGCTGAACTAAGTGCAATGGCTAGCCAAGGTAAGGCGCGAGAAAAGGCAATTGAACCACACAGCAATGCGCTGCTAATTAGGGCTAAATAACTTTCGGTGAAAAGGTCGATGCCTAGGCAGATGAAAACCAGTGCTGCTGAAACATAGCTGGCTGGGAGCCACTTTTGGTCGCGAATCCAAATAAACATTTGCCTGCCTAACGGGCCTGAAATGCTGGCTCCCCGGCTTGGACTCGAACCAAGAACCTATCGGTTAACAGCCGATTGCTCTGCCAATTGAGCTACCGAGGAATGTGCCTTTTCGGGCAACTTGAATACTTTACCAAAAAATAGGGGGTTTAGTAACCAAGCTCAGGATCCACAAGGCCCACCCAATCGCCTTTGCCCTGGTAAGCGGCCAGATTTTCGGCGATTCGAAGGCTGAACAGCCTAATCACCTGAGCGTTGGTATCTGCTGTATGTGGGGTGATAATTATGTTCTTAGCATCCCAAAGAGGGTGCCCATCTGGCAGTGGCTCAGGTTCGGTGACGTCAACCCCTGCCCCAGCAATTAACCCTTCATTTAGCGCTTTCACGAGATCCATAGTTTCGATAACAGCACCCCTGGCCACGTTAACCAGATATGCAGTCGGTTTCATTCGTTTGAACCTTGAGATATTCAGCAAACCCATGGTTTGTTCGGTAAGCGAACAGGCTAGGAACACCCAGTCTGCCTCTGGCAACGCAGAATCCAACTGATCAATTAGCAAAACTCGATCGGCACCAGATAGTGGCAAATCCCGGTTACGCACCACAGTAATTTTGCATCGGAATGCAGCCAACTGTTTGATAAGTTCCTCGGTAATGCCGCCGGCACCAACAATCAAAACGCTTGCATCATATAGTGAATCAGCATGCTTTCTCCCCCAAGTCTTAGTCCTAATGCGCTCGGGCAACACTCGACCTAAAGCCATAGCCAACATCAAGGCATGTTCGGCAACTGGTTCTCGATATGACCCCTTGGCACAGGCAAAGCGCAGAGGTAACCGAATCACATCTTGGAAGGCATCAACACCGGCAAAAGGCAATTGAACAAACTCCAATTGTGGATTGTCGTTTATGCAATCAGCTAGCCCCTGAGGATTCGAGTAATCCGTCCAAATTAGTGCACCCACAGATGAATCTAATTTGGCAACTGAACAACCAACTTCCGTAACTGCCTTTTCATAGGCTTCATGAGTCTTAGGTTCGATTGCAACCTTTGTTCTATCCAGACTCATGCTAGGGACTTTATTCTTTCTTGAATTGCAATCAACTCTCGTTGAATTCGTAAGTGCTCATCTGATTGAGCTTCAGGGTTCAACATAGAAAGTGCACTCAATAGCGCTGCGTGGTTGCGAGTAAGTATCTTTTTCTCGGCCCCAGAAACTACGCCCTCGGCATAAACTCTTGCACTGTACAGATCTATAGCAGGCATGGGTTTTGCAGCTAATGCTCTTACCAACGAATGCAACGGTTCAGGAGTTATCGACATGACTTTTTCTAACCATGATGGAGTGTTCATCGAATCAGCGGACTGTAATGCTGAATTGGCTATAACTACAAATGCTGGAGTGGCAAAAAGCTCACCGCAAACTTGTTTCATAGCTTCTGCTTTCCAAACATCTGGGAACTGCAGTAATACTGCTAAAACTTCCTGCTCAAACCTAGTGTTCGGATCATTTAGGTTTGGGGCAGGAAACTCGGGCACTTCATCTTCAAATCTGGGAACTGCAGGTTCCATCTCGCCACGTCTGGCGGTTTGAACAGCTTGGGAACGCAACTTAGTCAACTCTGCACTTAGCAGGCGATTTATTTCATCAGCTCCTAACTGGACTTTTGATGAAAGCACTCGAACATATTCTTCTCTTGCACCTAAATCCCTGACCCTAGCCAAGACAGGAACAGCCGCTGTTGCAGCAGAGAGCCTGCCTGGATAGGCAGACAGGTCATGACCAGCAATTTTTTGATCTAGGGCAAATTCATAAATCGGCTTTCGGTTGGAAATCATATTTACTACTGCTGCGTCGCCTCTTTGGATTCGCAAATCGCAAGGATCTAAGCCATCGGGTCCGACTGCAACGAAAGTTGATGCAATGAATTTATTGGAACTCTCGAAGGCTCGCATCGCAGCTTTTTGACCAGCTGCATCAGGGTCAAAGGTGAAAACAACTTCAGAGCCCAAGTCGGATGCCCCAAACAGCTGATTAATTCTTCTGATGTGCTCATCACCAAATGCAGTTCCACAAGTTGCCACGGCAGTCTTAATCCCAGCAAGATGGCAGGCCATAACATCGGTATAACCTTCAACGACAACTACCTGGCGCTCTTTAACGATGTCTTTTTTAGCCAAATCCAGGCCATAGAGCACCTGCGACTTGTGATACACCGGAGTTTCTGATGTATTTACGTATTTAGCCAAAGGATCATCTTCGTAGAGTTTACGAGCACCAAATCCAACCACTGAATTAGATGAATCTCTAATCGGCCAAATCAATCGCCCTCTGAACTTGTCATAACTTCTGCCGTCTTTTTTGACTAGCAAATCAACCTTTACTAATTCGTCTTCAGTGAAACCTTGAGCTTTCAAGGCGTCGGCGAGATTGTTCCAACCCTTGGGCGCGTAACCTAAACCAAAATATTCGGCTGCTGACTTATCAAAGTTTCGCTGGGTAAGGAAATCCCTGGCTGTGGCAGCCTCTGGAGTTGCTAGTTGGCTGGCGAAGAATTTAGCGGCAGCTTCGTTGGCCGCAAATAATCGTGCCCTGTTTAAACCGTCGTCTCGGCCACCAGCTTCATAACTGATTTGGTACGAAATCTTTTGAGCACATTTCTCAACTGCTTCATAGAATGTGATGTTATCGATTTTTTGCAAGAACTTATAAACATCCCCACCTTCAGAACAACCGAAGCAGTGATAAAAGCCCTGGTCACTTCTCACATTGAACGAAGGTGACTTCTCATCGTGAAACGGGCAAAGCCCCTTTAGTGAACCAACACCAGATGACTTCAATTGAACATACTCGCCAACAATTTCGGCAATGCTTACCCTCGCCTTGATGGCTTCGATGTCGCGTTGTGGAATGCGGCCAGCCATCAGAGTGTTCTCTTCTTGGAGCCGATTAGCGCGTCGTGCATCTTTAGGGCAGCTGCATCAGTGAAAACGGCAATTTGATCAACGATTACACGGTGTTTTTCTTCTTCGGTCTTTGCTTTTGACCACTGCAATTGGCTGTATTGATCTAAGTATTCGCCATTAGCGGCAATTAAAACATCGGCAAGTTCACTCAACAGTGCTCTCTGCCATTCATAGAACGGCCGTCTGCGTTCTGTGGACATCAAGAAGTATGAAACTAAGCCCTTGAATATGGCAATTTCAGCGCTAACTTCGACAGGAACAACTATGTCTGCTGAATACCTTCCAAAANNGTTCTAGAAACAAAACTTCCAATCACCGAAGAGGTCAGGTTCTTTAGTTGACCAGCCTGACTTGGTGTGCCGTCCCACCTAGTGAGCCAATAGCGGTTCTCCTGCAGTCGGTTCATCGCCTTATCCAACTCTGCTCTTGGAATGCGATGACCATTCCAGCGCTCAATCTCTGAAACTATTTCAGATTCCTTAGAGTCAAGTTCGCCTAACTTTAGAAAACCTTCAACGACTGCATCTTCGAAGTCGTGGACCGAATAGGCAACATCATCAGAGAAGTCCATGATTTGAGCTTCGAAGCATTTTGCATTTACCGGAGCATCAATTCGAATCCAATCAAAAACTGGGACGTCATCTGCATAAACACCAAACTTCAAAGACCTATCTGCACCAGTATCAGCAACGGCATTTTCTTTAGTCCAAGGATATTTGCAGCAGGCATCGAGTGTTGCTCTGGTCAGGTTTAAGCCAAACGCTATTCCTTCGCTCGAATAAACTTTCTGCTCAATTCTGGAAAGAATTCTTAGAGTTTGGGCATTGCCTTCAAAACCACCAAAATCTTTGGCCCAATCGTTCAGTGCTTTTTCGCCGTTATGCCCAAACGGTGGGTGACCTAAATCATGTGCTAAACAGGCAGAATCAACTACGTCAGGATCAACGCCAAACTCAACTGCCATCTCTCTGCCCACCTGAGCTACCTCAAGAGAGTGAGTAAGTCTAGTTCTAGCAAAGTCTCCAGAACCAGGTTGCAAAACTTGTGTCTTCGCACCGAGTCTGCGCAGAGCAGAAGAATGAGTTACTCGAGCTCTGTCTCTGGCAAATTCAGTTCGTGCAGAACGCCCGGTTCCACTTTCTTGTAGCAGTCTCGATCTGTCTTCGTCGTTGTATGGGTGACTCATCCTCCAGACACCCCCAACTCTGCTTCAGCTAGCATCTTTCGTTGATCACCTTCAAGTTCTCTAGAATCCAACCAGCGTTCTGGCAGTGCACAGGTCTTTGCCCCACCCAAACGACCTCTTGGGCCTTCGGCTAATTCACCAGGGTAAGGTAAAGACCAGTCTAAGCTTCCCAGCAAGTCGTCCATCTGAGCTAGCGTCTCAACCTGTGCAAGAGCGGCTCTGAATTCACCACCAACTGGATAACCCTTGAAATACCAAGCTACATGCTTTCTAATATCCCGACAGGCTCGCTCTTCAGACTCAAAGAACTCAACCAAAAGCAGGGTGTGCTTCTTAAAGGCTTCGGCCACATGTCCCAAAGTTGGTTGTACCGGGTCAATGGCTGCATTTGAATTTGGATTCTTCAAATACTCCTCGAAGGCTTGTTGTAAATCAGAAAATAGCCAAGGCCGGCCAAGACATCCCCTACCAACAACTACCCCATCGCAACCGGTCTGACGCATCATTCTGATGGCATCACCGGCTGACCAGATATCACCATTTCCTAGTATCTGAACATTCCTAAGGCTGTCCTTTAACTCATAAATGGCATTCCAGTCTGCGTTTCCTGAGTAATACTCAGAGGCAGTTCTGCCGTGTAGTGCAACTGCCGCGACTCCAGCATCAGCTGCAGCTTTACCTGATTCCAGGAAAGTTAGATGATTGCTGTCGATTCCTTTACGCATCTTAACGGTCACTGGTATCTCTCCAGCTGCTCTAACTGCACTGGAAACAATGGCTTGGAATAAATCCTGTTTATAGGGAAGAGCTGCTCCGCCACCTTTTCTGGTAACTTTTGGCACTGGGCAACCAAAATTAAGATCAATGTGGTCTGCTCGGTTTTCAGCTACCAACATGGTTACTGCTTCAGCGATAGTTTTTGGGTCCACCCCATAAAGCTGAACCGAACGAATGTCCTCAGTTTCATGGTGACCAATCAAACGCATTGATTCTTCGGTTCGTTCAACCAGCGCCCTAGAAGTTACCATCTCGGAGACATATAAACCACCACCGTATTCGCGGCAAAGCCTGCGAAAGGCAGTGTTGGTTATCCCCGCCATCGGAGCTAGAACCACCGGGGTCTTGATTTTGATGTCACCGTAACTTAGCAAAATACTCCTATTAGGAAATTAGTTTTGCAGCTAGGTATGACTTAAGGCTGTCAAGCGAAACCCGCTCTTGAGCCATCGTGTCTCTTTCACGAACAGTTACCGCTTGGTCTTGCAACGAATCGAAGTCAACAGTCACACAGAACGGAGTTCCAATTTCATCCTGACGACGATATCTTCTACCGATAGCACCGGAGTCATCAAAGTCGATGTTCCAGGTCTTACGAAGATCTTGGGCAAGGTTTCTAGCCACCGGAGAGAGATCTTCGTTGCGGGATAGTGGCAAGACAGCTACTTTAACTGGAGCTAGGCG
>DDPP01000034.1:14111-15196 GCA_002342255.1 Micrococcales bacterium UBA2465 | reverse complement strand
GCTTGGTCGAAGTAGCTAAGGTCAACTCCAGATTCCTTCGAGTGAATGGTTAGGTCAAAGTCAGTGCGGTTAGCAATACCTTCAAGTTCACCAAACTCGCTACCTTGAAAACCAAAACGATATTCGATATCAACAGTTCGCTTTGAGTAGTGTGAAAGCTTTTCCTTAGGGTGTTCAAACAACCTCAGGTTTTCTGGGTTAATACCTAGGTTCACATACCAGTTATACCGTTCGTTGATCCAGTAATCGTGCCAAGTCTCATCGGTACCCGGTTCAACAAAGAACTCCATCTCCATCTGTTCAAACTCACGAGTTCTAAAAATGAAATTACCTGGAGTAATTTCGTTTCTGAAAGACTTGCCAATCTGGCCGATACCAAATGGTGGCTTCATTCTGGAAGCACCTAAGACGTTGGCGAAATTCACAAAAATACCTTGGGCGGTTTCTGGACGAAGATAGTGAAGACCGGACTCGTCTTCAACTGGACCCAGGTAGGTCTTAAGTAGACCGTTGAACAACTTAGGTTCTGTCCAAGTTTCTTTGCCACCACAGTTAGGGCAAGCAATTTCACTCATAGAAGAAGGAGCTCTACCCTTTTTCTCTTCAAAGGCCTCTTCTAGGTGATCTGCTCTAAAGCGCTTGTGACAAGAGGTGCACTCAATCAAAGGATCAACAAACTCTTTTACGTGGCCAGAGCTTTCCCAAACCTTACGAGGCAGAATAACTGATGAATCTAGACCAACGATGTCTTCACGACTGTTGACGATTGATTGCCACCAGGCACGCTTGATGTTTTCTTTGAGTTCAACACCTAACGGTCCGTAATCCCAGGCGGAACGAGTTCCACCATAGATTTCACCGGCTGGAAAAACAAAACCTCTACGTTTTGCTAGAGAAATAACTGAATCTAGGCGACTTGGGGCGGCCATTTATGCTCCCTTGGTTAGGCACCGTTGGCTTACGGTGTCTCGAACCTCTAGTTTACTTACCCTTTGGCTTATCTACGGCTTTACCGAAGCGACGGTGGCGCTTGGAATACTCAGAAATTGCTTCCCAAAGGGATTCATGGTTGAAATCTGGCCATA
>DDPP01000034.1:7971-13950 GCA_002342255.1 Micrococcales bacterium UBA2465 | reverse complement strand
ACTCGAGAGCCGTAGTTCACACACATGGTGAAAACTAAACCAGTGTTCTTTTTAGTTAGTTTTTGGGCTTCGACTAGTTGGTCAATAACACTTGGCCAGAGCTTAGGTCTCCTGCCAACCCACCTGATTTTCACGTTCCAGTCGTTTAGTTGATCTCTCCTACGAATTAATACTTCTCGGTTGTAATTCATCAGGAATTTCACCTCCTCTGGAGATCTATTCCAGTTCTCCGTTGAGAAAGCAAAAACAGTCAAATACTTCACTCCAGCAGCAATAGCACCTTCGATGACATCCATCAAAGCAGCTTCACCAGCCCGATGACCTTCAACGCGAGTTAACCCTCTGGCGTTAGCCCAACGACCGTTACCATCCATAACGATGGCTACGTGGGTTGGAACATTTCCAGAAAACTTTGGCTTTTTCATGCCCGCTCCAAATGTGAAATAGATTTCAAACCTTTATCGATATGCCACTGCGTATAAGCAGTAACCACACCGCTAGCTGCAAGTTTAACCTGTTGGCTTGAGCTTTCGATCACTTCCCATTCCCCCGCCAGCAGTGCCCCTAAAACCTTTGTGGTTTCTTTACCAACAATGGCTGCTCCCGGTGTCAGACAGCGATCACAAACCACACCACCGGTTTGAATATAGAAAGCATTATGCGGTCCTGGTTCAGCACAGGTTGTGCACTCGCCGAAGTTAGGAGCCCAACCAGCAATCGCTAAAGCTCTCAGTAGGTAACTATTTAGAATTTGGTTTGGTTCGTGCTCCTGATTTGCAAGTGATCGGAGTGCACCAACTAGCAGTAGATACTGACTGGTAGCAGGTTCATCACCGGTAAGTTTTAGTGCAGTTTCACAAATCACATTTGCAACCGTGAAACTGTCATAGTGTTCGGTTATCTCGCCACCGTAAGCACCTATGATTTCAACCTGGGTAACCGTGTCCAGATTTTTACCTTCATAACACTGAACATCAACTGCCATGAATGGCTCTAGTCTGGCTCCAAGTTTTGAAGCGGTTCTTCTAACACCTTTAGCAACAGCTCTCACTTGACCGTGGTATCTAGTTAGCATGGTGACGATCCGGTCAGCTTCACCCAATTTATGGGTTCTCAGCACGACGGCTTCATCACGGTAGGTAGGCACCTAATAAGTATTACCTTTAGGCAAGGTTTTCTCGGTGAATTAGAGGCCTAAACGGCCAAGTTGCTTAGGATCCTGCTGCCAGGAGGGTGCAACTTTGACGTGAATCTTCAACATCACACGTCTACCTAGTAGTGCCTCTATTTCTTTACGCGCATCACTACCAATTTGCTTGAGCCTTGAACCACCTTTACCAATGATGATTGGCTTCTGGGAATCTCTTTCGACAAATAAGTTGGCGTGGATGTCATAGATGGAGCCATCTGACCGCTCACCATGC
The DNA here is from genome assembly GCA_002342255.1 of Micrococcales bacterium UBA2465. GTDB lineage: Bacteria > Actinomycetota > Actinomycetes > Actinomycetales > Microbacteriaceae > Rhodoluna. The sequence continues at coordinate 12,526 of DDPP01000034.1, read as the reverse complement.
TCTTCAATAGTTACCGCAAGTGAATGTGGTAGCTCTTCTCTAGATTCTTCAAGAGCTGCCTCTCTGATGAGTTCGCAGATTCTGGACTCTAGGGTCTCTTCGGTAAGTTGATCTGCTGGGTAAAGAGGCGGTGAAAGTGGAACTAAATCTCCTAAAACATCTTTTAGATCATCGAGTTGTTCGCCGGACACTGCGCTTACCGGAATGATAGCTTCCCAGTTCCTAAGGGCATTAACTGCAACTAATTGCTCAGCCAAAGCATCTCTAGAAACCTTCTCTGATTTAGTAACTAACGCAATTAGTTTCGCTCTTGGGTATTTATCTAGTGCGGTGTTGATGTATGCATCGCCTGGGCCAATCTTCTCATCAGCTGGAATGCAGAAACCAATTACATCTACTTCGCTCAGAGTTTGCTCAACAACATCATTGAGTCTTTGACCTAGTAGTGTTCTGGGTCGGTGAATACCAGGAGTGTCAACAATGATAAGTTGTGCTTTTTCAGTGTTAACAATGCCTCTAATTGCCTTTCTAGTGGTCTGTGGTTTAGAACTGGTGATGGCAATTTTTTGACCCACTAAAGCATTGGTAAGGGTAGATTTACCAACGTTTGGTCTACCAACGAAAGTTATGAACCCGGCTCTTACCTGATTCATTCTTCTTCAATTTCCAGAGCAGCTCTAGCCGCAATTAGTTCTTCACTCATTTTGACTAAAACGGTTACCGCTCTCTTGCGTCGACCTTCAACTCGGTCAACTTTGATAATCAAGCCAGAGAACTCGATCTGGTCGTTTCTTGCTGGCAGTCGACCAAGTTCTTTAGCTAATAGACCGCCAACGCTATCAACATCCTCGTCTTCCAGCTCTAGATCAAAATGTTCGCCAAGATCGAAAAGTGAAACTCTGGTGGAAACTCTGGTCCAGCCATCTTCCAATTCGGTCAGTTCTGGAGTGTCATTGTCATACTCGTCGCTGATGTTTCCAACAATCTCTTCGATGACATCTTCCATGGTTACCATGCCGGCAACACCACCATACTCATCAACAATCATGGTGATGTGAATTGAAGAGCCTTGCATCTGCTGTAATAAATCATCTACCGGCAAACTCTCTGGAACAAAGTTGGCTTCGCGAGCAATATCCACTGCTCTAATGTTTCTGGCTCGTTCTGGGTTTTCATGAATCAACCGAGCAACATCTTTAATATAAAGCACACCCTTGATGTCATCCATGTTCTTACCGATGACCGGCAATCTGGAGAAGCCATACCTAAAGAACACCGTCATTGAAGCAGCCAGAGTCTCCTCAGCGGAGATAGTCACCATGTCGATTCTTGGCACCATAATCTCTCGGGCTATGGTTTCACCAAGTTCTTCAACCGATTCAATGAGCTCCTGCTCATACTCTTCGGTAACCTCTGTTGGCAAAGATAGAGGTGTAAAGAACAGGTTGATCGACTTAATCAAAGGCTTTAGAGTCGAAACAAGCTTGGTGGCGAAAGCAGTTTTCCCTATTCCCTTGCCTAGCAGTTGGATCACTAGGGTAAGCCCGATGACCAATAACAGTGAAAGCAGGACCACCAGCCAGATGTGAATGTTGAAAGCGATAAAAATCAAACTCAATGCAACTGCATAAACCGAAACAACTACCTGCTTGGTAAAGGCCAGGCTCTCTGTTGGTCTGTCGTCTTCATCGTTAAATCTGATTACGGCTTCACAGAGACCTAAAACCACCGCAAATAAAGCCAGCAAGACAACAACAAAAACACCTAAGAAAACCATCTATGCCTCTAAGGTTTCTAGGTATTCAGCAACAATCTCTTCTTGGAGGGCAAACATCTCAATCTCGTCATCCTTTTCTGCATGGTCATAACCAAGCAAGTGAAGGATAGAGTGAGCCACCAGAATCAACATCTCCCGTAAATCGGAATGACCTCTGGCAGCAGCCTGCTTAGTTGCTACCTGTGGGCATAAAACAATCAGACCAAGGTGACCTGCCGGAGTGATGGAGTTTGGTTTACCAGGTCTAAGCCCATCAATTGGTTGACTCAAAACATCGGTTGGACCGCTTTCTTGCATCCAATCAAGGTGGTATTCCTCCATGACCAATTCATCTACCAGCAGGATCTCAACATCCGCTCTTGGATCAATGTGCATCTTGCTGAGTGCATACTCGGCTAGTTGCAGGATATTATCTAGTGGAACCTCAACTCCAGATTCGTTTTCTAGTTCGATGCTCAACGCTTTGCCTTTGCTTGAACTTTCTGTTCGAACTTAGAGTAAGCATCAACGATTCGACCCACCAGTGAGTGTCTAACCACATCGGATGAGTCTAGGTAGCAGAACTTGAGATCTTCAACTTTAGGCAGAATTTGGGCTGCAACATTCAAACCTGACTTACCGGTAGGAAGGTCAATTTGAGTCACATCGCCAGTAACTACCATCTTGGAATTGAAACCAAGGCGAGTTAGGAACATCTTCATTTGTTCAGGTGTCGTATTCTGAGCTTCGTCAAGAATGATGAACGAGTCATTCAGCGTTCTACCGCGCATATATGCCAGCGGAGCAACTTCAATTGTTCCTGTGGTCATTAGTTTGGGAATTGCATCTGGATCTAACATTTCATGCAAAGCATCAAATAGCGGTCTTAGATAAGGGTCAATCTTGTCAGTTAAGGTGCCAGGAAGAAAACCCAACCGCTCGCCAGCTTCAACCGCAGGTCTAGTCAAGATTATTCGACTTACTTCTTTGCGCTGCAAAGCTTGCACGGCTTTAGCCATGGCTAAGTATGTTTTACCTGTTCCAGCCGGACCGATACCGAAAACAATGGTGTTTTCATCTATGGCATCAACGTAGCTCTTTTGGTTTAGGGTTTTCGGTCTAATGCTCTTGCCTCTAGAAGAGAGAATGCTCTGACTCAAAAGTTGTGCTGGAGATTGATCTTTTTGAATCATCTTGGCTGAAACCGCGATATCAACCGCACTGATGCGATGACCCGCCTTCACCAAAGCTATGGCTTCATCAATAAGTCGCTTGGCTGCAAAACAATCTGCCTCAGGACCAGATAGCGAAACTGTGTTGCCTCGAACCAAGACAACAACATTGGGGTGAGCCGCCTCAATGCTCTTAAGTAATGTGTCTTCAGTTCCCAGAACAGACATTACATCAACTTCTTCAATGGAAAATTCCAACTTAGTATTGCTAACTCGCTCTTCCACTACAGCTCCTTGGGTGTAGTAGAGGTGATGTGAGCATGGGCATGGAAAACGGTTTGNNNNTAGAACTTCAGGGTTCTTATCAGTCAGATCGGCAACATCGGTGTAGTGCTCTTTGGGCACAACCAGGATATGGACCGGTTGCCTAGGCGAAATGTCTTTGAAGGCAACAGCGTGCTGCGACTCGGCAACAAAGTTGGTGGGAATTACCCCTGAGGTGATCTTGCAGAAAATGCAATCCAATGAGACTCCTTTACCTAATAAGTCTAGGGCTGGACTTAGCTAAGTGTAAGTGCTGCTAACACCGCAGGTCCGGCAGTTGAGGTGCGCAATACATTAGCACCAAGGCTAACTAGTTCTGCGGAGGAGAGTCTTTCTAGCTCCTCAGAACTGATACCACCTTCTGGTCCGACAATGATGGCGATTCTGCCCTCAGTTGGTAGTTTCATGTCCTTAAGGTTTTTAGTTCCAGAAAGATCTAGCAGGATAGCCATGTCAAAGGAACTCAAAGATTTAGATAACTCAGCTGTTGACTGGACTTCATGAACCTTAGGAACAAAAGACCTCAGTGACTGTTTAGCTGCTTCTAGAACAATCTGTTGCCAACGATTCCTGCCGGTTTCTCTCTTCTTACCCTCCCAGATTGAAACCGAGCGGTCGGCTTGCCATGGTATTACCTCAGAAACACCAAGCTCGGTTGCCGCTTGAATGGCTAGTTCGTCCCGGTCCCCTTTAGCCAAAGCTTGAACTAAAACAAACTTTAAATCTGGTGCAACATCTTGAGTTGTTTCCAAAACTTCCAAAGTGAGTGAGTTCTTCTCTAACGCAGAAACAGTTCCTCTAATTTTTAGCCCAGCACCATTAGTGACTGCAATTGCCTCACCGATACGCATTCTTCTAACCGATACCGCGTGCTTGGCCTCTTCACCAGTCAGAGTTACTGTATCCCCAGACTTCAAGTCAGCTTGAAAGAATAATGGCTCAACCATTAGCGACGTTTACCCCTGCCAAAGGTTGACGAACTTCGTTTAGCTAATGTTGGTTTTTCTGACTTTCTAAGATCTGCAAGCTTTTTGAAAAGTTCTTTCTCTTTAGAGTCAACCCGAGTTGGCGTAAGCACTTTGAGTTGAATATGCATATCTCCCCGCCCGTTGTGTCTTAGGTGGGAAATACCTTTTGACTTCAAAGTGATTACATCTCCGGTTTGAGCTCCTGGTTTGATTTCTAGTTCCTGCTCTCCATCAAAAGTTTCAATCTTGACTGAAGTTCCTAATACAGCATCCTGCAGGGGTAGCTCGAGACTCGCGACCAGATCATCACCATCGCGTTCAAAGTGAGAATCAGG
>DDPP01000034.1:4491-7901 GCA_002342255.1 Micrococcales bacterium UBA2465 | reverse complement strand
TGCAAGCGAAGTCCGTGCTCAACTCCGCCAGGAATATTTAGATCAAGCGTTCTTCTAGCCCTGGTTCGACCTTGGCCACGACAGTCAAGACATGGGTCTGGAATTGTTTGACCATGACCACGACAGGCGTTGCATGGGGTCGTGGTAATCATGTTGCCCAGCATCGATCTAACCTGCCTAGAAACACTGCCTGCCCCACCACAGATGTCACAGACTTTTGGGCTGGTTCCCGGTCTACAAGTCGTTCCCATACAGGTGTTGCAGACAACTGCAGTGTCAATTTCTAGTTGTTTTTCAATGCCGAAGACAACCTCTGCCATTGTCAGTTCAACTCTCAGCAGAGCATCCTGACCTCTTTCAGCCATTGGTTTGGGGCCACGCTGTCCACCACCAAAGAAGTTTTCAAAGATGTCTCCGAAACCAAATCCACCCATGTCACCAAACATGGAACCACCATTGTCATACTGCGCTCTCTGGTTTGGATCACTCAAAACTTCGTAGGCGTGGGTAACTTGCTTGAAGCGCTCTTGCTCTTCATCACTTGGATTCATATCTGGATGCAGTTGCCGAGCTAGTTTGCGGTATGCCTTCTTGATTTCATCAGTGCTGGCATCTCTGGAAACTCCGAGCACCTGGTAATGGTCCTGCATTTAGTCCTCGTCATCCTTAGAAAGTAATTTAGCTAGCGCTAAGACTGCAGCAAAGTTTTTCGGGTAGTTCATCCTGGTAGGCCCAACCACGGCAACTTTAGCTACCTCGGTTCCTTGGCTGGAATAGCTAGATATAAGCAGTGAACTGTTGCTGAGTTCATGAACACTGTGTTCTGAACCGATGATTGCCCGTGGTCGTGCAGAATCTAACTGCCAGGAATTCAGGACTTGCCAAACCTCGCTGTGTTCATCGAACGAATTCAGCAAGGTAGCCAAGTTACCGGCAAACTGCTGTTCATTTCGAACCAAGTTTGCAGTTCCAGCGAAAGCAATTTTTTCCTGCTTATTGGCATCGATTAGCAACGATAAACCGCTCACCAAAATCTCGATATTTTCTCTAAGTGATACATCAAAATTTTCAGCCAATTCATTTAATTTAGCCGAAAGTGATTCAATTGGTTGACCAGCCAGTTCCGCATTAATCTTCTCTTTGACTATAACCAGCTGCTCGCTGGACCAGTCTTCTTTTAGGATCACTACGTGTTGTTGGATGCGATCAGCATTGGTAATCAAAAGAATTAGCACCCGGTTTTCGGCCACTTTTACTAACTCAATCGAACTGACCGCAATTGATTTCAAGTTTGGATATTGAACCACTGCCGCCTCACCGGTAGCTTTAGCCAACAACTGGGCTGAAGTTTGAAGTTTTTCATCTAAATCTGTCAATTGATCTAAAGTTTTAGCAAACAGCCGATTCAGTTCTGCCAAGTTCTTTTTGATTTCAGCTGTGACTGCCTCAGCTTGAATAAGTTGGTCAACGAAGACCCGGTAGCCCTTATCTGTTGGAATTCGGCCGGCTGAGGTGTGTGGGGCAACGATGTAACCTTCTTCTTCGAGGTAGGCCATGTCGTTACGAATGGTTGCACTGGAAACCCCGAAATTATGCCTATCGACCAGTGATTTAGAAGCTACCGGCTCATTAGTGGCAATGAAGTCTTCAATAATGGCACGCAGAACAGCCATGCCACGTTCTGAGATCATCATCTACTCCTTGTAAAGCGATTTTTAGCACTCTAATGCCTAGAGTGCCAATATTACTTTACAAATCTGAAGTTCACAGGGTATCGGTATTCCTTACCCTTCATAGTTCGAAGTGAGGCAATTACACAGAGCACGAAGTTCATCAAAGTTGAACCAATAATCAACGGCGCTGCAACAATGGGAACCAGCTCTGCTCTAAAACTTCCAGCTGCCAACCCAACCACCACGAAAAGCATTATGGTTAGTTGAAAATTGAGTGACTCAGTTGAATGCCTGCGATCAAAATCAGTCGCTTTTGAAAGATTTCGAATAATCAACCCAGGTACCCAAAGCAGAAGTAGCGGAATAAAAGACCAAACTCCAACCACAATCCCCAACATTGGAATTATGTGTGACCAAAAGCCTAAAAGTCCTGGCGACTGGTTATAAACCTCAGCTGGGGTCATTTCTTTCGAAGTGAAGGTGTTATCCACCAATTGCCTATTGCAAACCGAACAGAACTTACCGGTTCGCTCCTGCTGACAGTTAATACAAAAAGCCATCTCTTCTCCTAATCTAAAAACCGAGCAGCTTACGAACTACCAGGTCGGCGAGTAATCTTCCTTTTAGCGTCAGGATCAACCTTCCGTTAAATATCTGCTTTGCATCAACTAACTCATCTGCAATCAAACTTGAAACCACATCTGCACTAGCATAACCCTGCTCTTTGAGCCAGTTCAGGTCCATTCCAACACTTAGCCTGGCCTCTAGCATTACCCTCTCAACATCGCGGTTTTCAGCGTCAACAATTTCTCGTTCTAACGCAGGAGAAATCTCTTGAGCCATACGCTCTGCATATGCCGCAGGGTGTTTTACATTCCACCATCTGACTCCGCCAACATGGGAATGCGCCCCTGGACCATACCCCCACCAGTCTTTTGACTGCCAATAGGCAATGTTATGTTTTGACCTAAAGTCTTCTCCCCTGGACCAATTGCTCACCTCATAGTTACTAAAGCCAGCTTCGGTAAGCAATTTCTCGGCCAACAAATACATGTCGGCATGCAAATTTACATCAGGCTGAGAAACTTCACCCGATCTAATCTGCCTATAGAGCTTGGTGCCTGGTTCAACAATCAGAGAATAGGCACTGATGTGATCGGTTCCCTGTTCGATTGCTTCTCGCAGACTAATTTCCCAATCAGCAAGACTTTCGCCAGGGGTTCCGTATATAAGGTCGACACTGGTTGCAAAACCAAGCTCCTTAGCGATAGCAACATTTATGGAAACATTCTCAGGCTCATGAGTTCGCTCTAACACAGCTAGAACTTCAGGAACTGCTGATTGCATGCCAAAGGAAATTCTGTTGAAACCTGCCGTCAACAAATTCTCAAGATATTCTCGATCAACTGAATCAGGGTTTGCCTCCGTAGTGATTTCTGCTCCAGCACTAATTCCAAATGTATTTCTAAGTGCTGAAAGAATTTGGGCTAAATCTTCGGCTTCCAAAAGTGTTGGTGTGCCCCCACCAAAGAAAACGGTGCTCAATTCTCTGCTAGCAACATTTGACTGATCCAAAACTCTTTCAGAGAAAGAAATCTCACCAATTACATGCTGAAAGTATTCAGATCTGGAATGACCGCCAAGTTCGCTAGCGGTGTATGTATTGAAATCACAGTAACCACAGCGAGTCAAACAATAGGGAACGTGAACGTAGGCGTGAAAAGAGTTCTCGGAACT
>DDPP01000034.1:3096-4448 GCA_002342255.1 Micrococcales bacterium UBA2465 | reverse complement strand
TCGCCCTTCTTCTTGCCTTTTTTCTCAGCATCGGTAGTTAGTGCTGCAATGAAGGCTTCCTGGGGAACCTCAACGCGACCAACCATCTTCATACGCTTCTTACCTTCTTTTTGCTTCTCCAAAAGTTTACGCTTACGAGAAATGTCACCACCGTAACATTTAGCCAGAACGTCTTTACGCATCGCGCGAATGGTTTCTCTAGCGATTACGCGTGCACCAACAGCTGCCTGAATTGGAACTTCAAACTGTTGACGTGGAATTAGTTCTCTTAGCTTTCCAGTCATCATCACGCCGTAGGCATAAGCCTTGTCTTTGTGAACAATTGCACTGAAAGCATCAACCTGTTCACCTTGCAAAAGAATATCTACCTTGACTAGATCTCCTTCAGAAAGACCATTGTCCTCGTAATCCAAAGATGCATAGCCCTGAGTCTTTGATTTCAAGTGATCGAAGAAGTCAAAAACGATTTCAGCCAGAGGCATGTCATACCTTAACTGCACACGATCAGTACCGAAATACTGCATGTCAATCATCACACCACGCCTGCTCTGACAAAGTTCCATGATTGTTCCTACGTAATCCTTAGGAGAAAGGATGGTTGCTCTAACAATCGGCTCTAGAACCTTAGAAATCTTTCCGGTTGGATACTCAGACGGGTTAGTAACCGTGATTTCTTTTTTGTCATCAAGGGTTACTTCATAGACCACAGAAGGAGCAGTAGCAATAAGGTCTAATCCGAATTCTCGTTCCAAACGTTCGGTGATGATTTCCAGGTGAAGCAAACCTAAGAAACCACATCTAAATCCAAAACCTAACGCAACAGATGTTTCTGGTTCATAAACCAAAGAAGCATCTGAAAGTTTTAGCTTGTCTAGGGCTTCACGAAGGTTCGGATAGTCTGAACCGTCAATTGGGTAAAGCCCAGAGAAAACCATTGGTTTAGGTTCTGAATAACCTTTCAGCGGAGTGGTCGCTGGTTTATTAACTGTTGTTACTGTATCCCCCACCTTGGATTGTCTAACATCCTTCACACCGGTAATTAGATAACCAACTTCACCAACCCCTAAACCTCTGGTTGGTTCTGGTTCAGGAGATGAGACACCGATTTCAAGAAGTTCGTGCACAGCCTTAGTTGAAAGCATGGTGATCTTTTCGCGCTCATTTAGAGCACCATCAACCATACGAACATAAGTGACAACACCGCGATAGGTATCATAAACAGAGTCAAAAATCATCGCTCGAGCTGGAGCATTCGGATCGCCAACAGGATGTGGGACAGTTTTTACTATTTTGTCTAACAGCGCATCAACACCAACGCCGGTTTTACCTGAAACTCTTAGACAGTCATCAGG
>DDPP01000034.1:516-2952 GCA_002342255.1 Micrococcales bacterium UBA2465 | reverse complement strand
GAAACCTCGTAGGTGAAGTCAACGTGTCCAGGTGTGTCAATCATGTTCAGAGCAAAAGTTTGGCCATCAACTTCCCAAGGCATACGAACTGCCTGAGACTTGATGGTGATTCCGCGTTCGCGTTCAATGTCCATACGATCCAAATACTGGGCACGCATAGAACGGTCATCAACGACACCGGTCAACTGCAACATACGGTCCGCCAAAGTGGACTTACCGTGGTCAATGTGGGCAATAATGCAGAAATTTCTGATGAAATCAGGGTTGGTTTTAGCCGGCACAAGCGCGGTTTTAGCACGTGGCGACAAAGCAGACCTCTTAGAAAACTTAGGGAATAAAGGCGATTGCCTTGCCTATATTGTCGCATAAACAGGCCGTTTAGGCTTGCCCAAGCCCCTAAAACGCTGGTATCCTAGTGAAGTTCAGTTGAGTGTCTCCAACCGGACCAATCCAAACAAAGTTTTTCTAGTTCATCTCGCCTGAGATGGAAAACCTAAGAAAGTGAAACATGGCAAATATTAAGTCGCAGATCAAGCGAATTGGCACCAACGCCAAGGCAGCTGAGCGTAACAAGGCTGTTCGCAGCGAAGTGAAGACCGCAGTTAAGGCTGTTCGCGTTGCAGCTGCTGCCGGAGACAAGACCAAGGCAGATGAAGCATTGAAGGTAGCAACCAAGAAGTTGGACAAGGCTGTTTCAAAGGGAGTAATCCACAAGAACCAGGCTGCTAACCGTAAGTCAGCTATCGCTAAAAAGGTTTCAGGCCTAAAGTAATTCAAACTTGAAAGTAAAGAACCCGCCTGGTGCGGGTTCTTTTTTATTCTCCTGGAATATACCGATTTCTGCCAGCTAGATAGCCAGAGTATATCTGGACCAAAGTCATAATCACTAACATCGATAAACTCACGTCCCAACTTCCTGTTTCTCTTCTGAGTTCACCAAACAAGAAGGTGCCGGTTGCAGCAATCAGGTATCCCCAACCTTGAGATAAAGCAGAAAGCTGGGTTGTCTGCGAAGCAGTGCTAGCCCTTGTTCCAATCATGGTTAGCGATAGTGGGAATGTTGCTGCGAAGCCAAAGCCCATCACAATACAGCCGAGAACAACATATTCGTGACTGAGCCAGATGATGCTCAATCCGGTGAGTGTGAGTCCACTCACTATTACAGAAATAAGTGAAAGTGACTTCAAACGCTTGATAACCAATGAGATCAGAAACGCAGTTGGGACTCCAACAAAGGTTGTTAGGCCGAGCAGTCCTCCAGCCTCAACCTCGCTAAGTCCTCTTTCAACCAGCAAAGATGGCAGCCAATTCAAGACTGCATAAAACCCCGTTGACTGAAAACCAAAGAAACCAACAATGGCCCAAGTTATCGGCGATTTCAAAACAGCTTTACGCTCTGCAGAATGAGTTTCCGAAGTGATCTTTGATTTAGCTTTTTTGATGGCAGCAACTGGCCACCAGAAAAGAATTGCCAATACTGCTGGAATTATCCAGATACCCAACGAACCCCGCCAAGACCCAGACCAGTTAGATATTGGAACTGCAATTGTTGCTGCCAGGCTCGCTGATATAGCAAGCAAAGTTACATAAACACCAGTTATCAGCTCAATTCTTTTTGGGAACTGTTCACGAACGACAGTTGGAATCAAGACGTTGCCAATTGCAATCGCTAATCCGATAACCACTGTGCAGGAAAGCAGTAGCGGGAAACCTCCCACCAGCCTGAGCGCCATCGCCCCGGTCAACGCAAGCAATACTGCCATCATGGCTTTATCAAGACCCAGTAATTTAACCAACCAGGGACCAGCAAATGCACCTAAACCAAAACAAACCACAGAGATCGAAGTTAGGACACCGACCTGGAGCAGCGATAAACCATCTCGCGAGGTTAGCTCTGGAACCAATGGACCAATTGCAGCTACTGGGGGCCTAAGTATCAGTGAAATAAAAATTAGAGCAACAAGTGTAAAAATGCCTATTCTTTTGCTATTCAACAGATCGCCCTTTATTTGAAATTAACCTAACAAGTCTTTCCAAAGCATAAGCCTCGTCTTTATTTCCACCTTTGACGGCAAAATCTACCTCGGCAAGTTGATGGATAACATTGGCTAAAGCATCTTCAGTCCAACCAGCGGAATTCTGCCTAACTTTTGCAAAGACCCAATCAGGAACACCAAGAGACTGAAAGCTGGCTTTAGGGTTACCAAGTACTCGAGCAATCTCTCCAACTTTTCTTGCCAAAGCCGAAACTACCTGAACTTCCTCGACGCCTTGCTCTAAACAGTAGCGAAGTAGAAGCAGTGCTTCTGAGGTTTGGTTGGCCATCGCAGCATCGGCCACCTTGAATACAGTAGTTTCTAACCTTCCCCCAAAATACCTGGTCACTATCTCAGGAGTGATTTCCCCGGCATCATCGAGTTGAAGCTGCGAACAGGC
>DDPP01000034.1:0-476 GCA_002342255.1 Micrococcales bacterium UBA2465 | reverse complement strand
GCAGCAAACTCAGATTCGACGAAGGCTACTCGCTCCCATTCTTTGCTGAGTTCGGAACAGGTAACCTCAACTACTAAGTTGTTAGCTCGAAGAGTCTCAAGTAATTTCTTCCCTCTAACCGATTTGCCCGTGTGTCTGAAGATAACCATTGAATCTTCAGAAACATTGGCCAAATACTCGATTCCGTCCGAAATAAGAGCATCGCTGCAACGCTCGAGACCATCAAAAATTACAACTTTAGACTCACCAAACAGTCCAGCGCTTGCCAAATCAAAGATGTTGCCTTCGTTGTATTCCGCTGAATCAATCTCAACCACATCTACGGCTTCAGCTTTGGCGAATTGGCTTTTTAAGTTTTTGATTGCGCGGTCTGCAAAAAACTCCTGCGGTCCAAAAACGAGCACAACTGGCGCAATAGTGGCTTCTCGCCACTTAACTTCTTTTGCTGGACTCACTCGTAAAGCCTAACTTCTGCC
>DDPP01000051.1:247-3166 GCA_002342255.1 Micrococcales bacterium UBA2465 | reverse complement strand
TTCGTTGATGTTGAATCTGGCAATGACTATGGTTTTGGTGAAGTTGCCACTTGGGTTCTGGAACGAGGTATCCCTCTAGAACTTTCGCCGTCATCTAATCTCCAGACCGGCGCTATCCCTGGAGTTGAAAACCCAGAGATGAAAGATCACCCCTTTGATGAGTTGTATCGACTAGGGTTCAATGTCACGGTAAATACAGACAACCGCCTGATGAGTGGAACTACAATTACACGCGAGCTAGAACTACTAGTTGAGGCATTTGATTACGACTTGGAAGACGTCGAGCTTTTCCAATTGAATGCGGCTAACGCGGCATTTATCGACATGAACATCAGGTCAGAAATTATTGAACGCATCACCGATGGGTTCGCTAACGCCTAATGGCTGCACTAAATCTGGCTCTTGGTCCTGGTTCAGTTTTACTAAACCAAACCGCAACTTCTTGGCAACATGCAGTTGAGCTTGCCGGATCAGGTCTAATTAGTTCCTCGAGAGTTCTACCGGAATACAGCCAAGCGATGATTGCAGCTGTTGAAGAACTAGGTCCATATATGGTTATCGCCCCTGGTATTGCGCTGGCACATGCCAGACCATCAGAGCTTGTCTTGGAAACTGGTCTTGCACTAGTTACTTTGACCCAAGCGATTGAGTTTGGATCTGAAAGATTCGACCCAGTTCGAATAGTGTTTGCTATAGCGGCTAAAGACCATGAATCTCATATAGACCTCATGGCTGAGCTAAGCGAACTGCTTTTAGATGAAGAATCTATAACCATCCTGTTAAGTTCCTCAGAAGAGAGCCAAGTGCGTAGCCTATTTAGTTAGGCTCTAACAATGAAGATTATTGCTGTTTGTGGAATGGGCATCGGCACATCAGTTTTACTAAAGATGAACATCGAGAAGGTTCTCGATTTACTTGAAGTGAAAGCTGAAGTTCAAGCCGCCGATGTTACCAGCGCTAAGCGCGATGGTCACTCAGCAGACATAATTATGACCACACCTGAGTTAGCTTTCCACTTGGAAAACATGCCTGGTCAAATAGTTCCAATTGAGCATGTATTTGATTTAACTGAGATTAGACAGAAGCTCTCTAGCGTTCTGGGTAAGTAATTCAAGTTTGGTATTGGCATCAGCTGAAGTTTCTCCGATTACCTGTAAATAACACTTCAATTTAGGCTCTGTTCCGCTAGGTCTAATAATGACTCTTGAGCCATCAGCCAAGTCAAAACGTAAGCCATCAGTAGCTGGTAACCCGTTGAATCCAAGGTTTAGGTCAGTAAGACTAGCCAAAATACCGCCAAAGGAACTTGGTGGGTTTTGGCGCAACCCAGCAACCAGCGCAGAGCTTTTGGCTAAATCGCTAAAACGAATTGACACTTGGCCCGTTGCAAAGTGACCGTATTTATCCCCGAGTTCTTCCAATAGGTCGAACAGACTTTTATTTTCTTTAGATATTCGATTAGCAATGTTAGCCAGCATTAGAGCAGCGCTGATTCCATCTTTGTCGGCAATATGCTTCGGATCAATGCAATAGCCAAGTGCTTCTTCATAACCAAAAATCAGATCCGGCACTTTACTGATCCATTTGAAGCCAGTCAGAGTTTCTTGGAATTTTAGGTTGTAATGTTCAGCAACTTTACTAAGCGCAGAACCTGTAACAATGCTGCAAGCTAAAGTCCCAGAGTTTGCTCTCGATGCAATTTCATCTGCAAGGATCAGTCCAACTTGGTCACCGGTTAGTGCTTTGTATTCACCGTTGACTGGAACTGCAATAGCAACCCGATCGGCATCTGGGTCATTAGCAATAATTAAGTCAGCATTAACTTCCTTTGCTTTAGCAAAGCTCAAATCCATAGCGCCAGGTTCTTCTGGGTTTGGAAAACTAACAGTAGGGAAAGAGCCATCAGGATCAACTTGCTCAGTCACGGGAATAAGTGGAGCAAAGCCGGCCGCTTCAAAAACCTTTGATGCTGGTTTCCAACCAACTCCGTGCATGGCTGTGTAGACAATTTTGAGTTGCGAACCAGCAACAGGATTTACTGCTGCTAAGACAGCTTGCTGGTATTTGTCTCGAAGCTCATGGCCTATAACTTTGTATTCATTAGATTTGACTAAAGTCTCAAATGTTTCGGAAGCAGCTACTTCTTCAATGTGTTTAGCAATCTCTTTATCTACCGGAGCAATTATCTGAGATCCGTTGAAAGAGCCACCTAGGTAAACCTTGTAGCCATTGTCTCTAGGTGGATTATGGGATGCAGTGACCATGATTCCGGCATCGACGTTTAGTTTTCTAGTTGCAAAAGAAATCAGGGGAGTAGGGCAAACCTCGTCTAGTAAATAAACGGTGAGGCCCATTCCGGCCAAGATTTCTGCAGAATCTTTAGCAAAAATGTCACTGTTGATGCGGGCATCGAACCCGATAACCACACTCTTACCTAGACCTAAGTATTTGCCGATACCTGCTGCTGCTTGGCTTACCAGCACTCTGTTCATGCGGTTAGGGCCTGCGCCTAACTCACCTCGAAGTCCAGCTGTGCCGAACTCAAGGCGTGAGCCAAAGCGGTCGTTAAGTTCAGGAATATTTTCAGAATCTATTAGTTCTTGTAATTCTGCTCTGGTAACTGGGTCAGGATCTTGGGCCAGCCAGCTTTTAGCAGAGCTTAGAACATCCTCCATGTTAGAGCTTGGCAACTATCTGAGCTAACAATGCACTGATTCTAGGTTCTGCTTCTTGACCTGCTTCTAGCACTTCTTTGTGACTTAGCGGTGAATCGCTAATTCCAGCAGCCAAGTTAGTTGAAAGTGCTAGACCAAGAACTTCAAGACCTGATTGTCTAGCTGCAATGGCTTCAAGAGCAGTCGACATGCCAACAAGGTGAGCACCCATGGTTTTAGCCATCTGCACTTCAGCAGGTGTTTC
>DDPP01000051.1:0-188 GCA_002342255.1 Micrococcales bacterium UBA2465 | reverse complement strand
CCTTCAATTGGACTTGCTGAAGTGTGGTTGATGTGATCGCTAATTAGAACTGGAGTGCCTGGTTTCCAAGAAGTCTTTATACCACCACAACCGTTAGTCAAAATCATAATTTCAGCACCAGTGGCAGCTGCAGTTCTAACTCCATGAACTACAGATCTAATTCCGTGGCCCTCGTAGAAGTGTGTTCT
>DDPP01000010.1 GCA_002342255.1 Micrococcales bacterium UBA2465 | reverse complement strand
TGCCGATCTTGATGTTAGTGACCGCATCAAGCTGCAGCTAACTAGTTCTCAGCAGGTGCTCGATGCCGTTGCTACCCATGAAGAGCTAGTAAAGAGTGAAACGCTAACTCTTGAACTGGTTAGCCAGTTGGGTGATGTTGCTGGTGAAGGAACCACTGTTGGCGATGACCTACCAATTGGTGTGGTGGTGACCAAACTTTGAATCAAGGTCTAACTGAATTAGAGATGATTCGCTACATAGAAACATCTCTAATGGCAAGAGTTCCTGAGCATAAGCTTCGACCAAGACTTGAACCAACCAGAAGAGCAGTAGAACTCTTGGGGGACCCTCAGAAGATGTATCGTGTGGTCCACATCACAGGCACCAACGGTAAAACCACAACCACTCGAATCATTGAAAGAATTCTTCGAGAGTTTGGGCTTAGAACTGGAAGATTTACTTCACCGCATTTGATTGAACTCAACGAACGCATTGCCATAGATGGTGAACCTATCGAGACTCAAAAGTTCTATGAAGTTTTCAAAGACATTGAACCTGTTCTAGAAATAGTTGATCAAGAACTTTTAGCTGCAGGAGATCTGAGACTAACTTTCTTTGAAGCTTTAGCAGTGTTGGGCTTTGCTTGTTTTGCCGAAGCGCCGGTTGATGTTCTAGTACTTGAAGTTGGCATGGGTGGGGAGTGGGATTCTACTAACGTCGCCGATGGCGATGTTGCAGTGTTTAGCCCAATCGATCTCGATCACATAGAAAGACTTGGCTCAACTATCAAGGAAATTGCCACGACTAAATCGGGAATTATCAAACCAGGCTCAGCAGTGGTGAGCTCTATGCAAAAACCTGAAGCACTGGCAGTTCTTAAAGATAAAACGGCTGCTGTTGCAGATTCTTTTGATGTTTATGGTGAGAACTTTGAAGTCACTAGTGTTTCAGAAGACCACGTTGGTATTACCTTCAGCTTGAAATCACTTGCTGGAGAATACGAGAATCTATTCATTCCGCTGCACGGTAAATATCAAGCTGAGAACGCTGCTTTAGCTATAGCAGCAGTTGAGCAATTCTTTGGTTCAGCACAGAATGCTCTTCCTGATGCAATTCTTCGATCTGCTCTAGCCGATGTTACTTCCCCTGGCAGATTGCAAATCATCGATAAGCGACCAACAGTTCTTTTAGATGCTGCACATAATCCACATGGAGCTAGATCCCTAGCTCAATCCATAATCCATTCTTTTGGATCTCCTGAAGCAGTTGGTGTTTTGAGTGTGCTTGCCGATAAAGATGCACGAGGAGTCTTAGAGGCTCTGGAACCGGTATTGCTGGAGATAATTCTGACCGAAAGTTCCAGCATCAGAGCTACTAATTCAGCAGAGCTAGCCGATTTGGCTAAGGAGATTTTCGGTCCAGAGCGAGTTAGCACGGCTGCCAATGTGGCTGAAGGCTGGACGTTAGCCAAAACTAAGGTCTCGCAAGAGGGCATGATTGTTATTAGTGGCTCTGTAACATTGGTTGGCGATGCTCTAAAACTAAAGCAGCAGGAAGCAAATGGCTGAACGATCAGTTAGAAGACAGCTGGGCTCAATGATTTTGGCTTTCGAAGCTTTTGTTGTTTTCTTTGGAACCTTGGTTGCCTTTGGTTTGAAGGTTGCTGATGGAGCTTTGGTTTGGGGAGTAGGTCTTGCCTTCTCAACTATTTTGATTATGACCCCGGGCTACCTCGGACGTAAAGGCTCTTACTGGTTTGGCTGGTTCTTGCAAGTTGTGCTGCTAGTTGTCTCTTTCTGGGTTCCCTGGATGCTTTTGATTGCCATAATCTTTGTCGGTATGTGGGGGTGGGCCATGATTGCTGGAACCACTATTGACCTTGCCAAGAAAGCAAGAGCAAATATTGATACCTTTGAAATATCGATTGAAACCGAGGAGAAATAAATGACCGAGCAGACCCTAGTTTTGCTAAAGCCAGATGCGGTTAAGAGAAACCTCATTGGTGAAATCATTTCCAGAATTGAAGCTAAAGGCTATGTCATACTCGACATCAAGAAGTTAACTCCATCTAGAGAACTGCTGGCTAAACACTATGCAGAGCATGAAGGTAAACCGTTCTATGAGCCACTGGTTGAGTTCATGGCTTCCGGTGATGTTGTTGCTCTAAGAGTTGAAGGCAACAGAGTAATTGAGGGTTTCAGAGCGTTAGCTGGAGCAACCGATCCAACCGTTGCACTGCCAGGCACGATCAGAGGTGACTTAGGTCGAGACTGGGGTTTAAAAGTTCAACAGAACTTGGTTCATGGTTCTGACTCAGTTGAATCAGCTGAAAGAGAATTGGCTCTCTGGTTTTAGATCCAACCTAGGCTTCTGAACATCAAAGGCCATCTTTCCCAGAATCTAGCGATGATGGACAAAATGATTATCAGATCGGTTAGCAAAATCCAAAGCCAAGCTTTTGAATAGGCACGATCAAAGAAGGTAGTCATCCTGACCGGTGCTTGCAAAATATCTTCTTTGATCAAATACAAAGTGAGAGTCCAGAACACTGGAATCATTCCAGCCCAAGCCACCATGCAGTATGGGCAAAGCACGCTGATTACGAACATGCTTTGAGTGAAAAGCCAAACTACGAAAGTAAAACCTAGAAGAGATCCAAGCCAAAACAATCTCCAGAACCAGGCGGCAAATTTAGCTCCAGCCAGAAGACCAAAGCCAACCACGATAGGGGCAACGAAAGCTCCTAGACCGATAATTGGGTTTGGAAAACCAAATAATTTGGCTTGGGGGGTCAGCATCACCGATTTACAGGAAATGAAAACATTCAAGTCACAGGACAAAGTGGCGTTTGGATCACTAGCTACGTGAATACGCTCAATAATCAGAGCAAAGGCTGCAATCCAGCCGATGACACCGCCAATAATCAGGGTCCAGGCCAATGATTTAGGGCCACCTAGCCCTTTTACCTGAGTTTCAGCAGTGCTCATAAGACAAGTATGGCCTATTTATTACTGACTTTTTAGGCTAAAAGTGGGATACTAGGGGTAGTTGATTTCAACACACTGAAATTGACGAAGGTTTTGTTGGACGCTTGTAGGCACCTCAGACATAAGACCCATCGGGCAGCTGTGAGGGATTCTGGCTCTTTGAGTTCAACAATCAATAGTTTTGGTTGTCAACAAAAGTTGATAACAACAGATTTAGAGGCAGTTTACTTCGGGGTGTGGACCAAGTGAGTTGCCGGGCATGGAGCACCAGCGATGGTGAAAAAGAAAGAAATAGAACAACCAGAGGTTGTTGCTGAGGTCGTTGAACCTAAAAAAGCAAAGGCTACTAAACCGGCGGCCGCACCTAAGCGAACCCGCAAAAAAGCGGAAGCAGAAATAGATACCACCACTGAAACCAAGGAAGAAGCTAAGGCTGAAGCCAAAGGTCCAGTTGGTATCTCACTGATTTTCAAGGCACCGGATCTGCCAACCCCAAGCGTTGAACCGAAGAGTAAAAAGCGTGGACTACCGGTAGCTGAAGACACCGATGGAAGCCACCGCAGAGTTAGAACTCGTAAACGTCCGGGCGAAGTTATCGAGGGTGAACTGCCGCCAAATGTCGTGGTAAAGGTAAGAACCCCTAGAGAACCTAAGCCGGTTAGCACTGAACCAGCCAGAGTTAAGGGTTCAACTCGGCTAGAAGCAAAGAAGCAGCGTAGACGTGAAGGTCGGGACAGTGGTCGCAGATCTTCCAGAATCACTGAGAGTGAGTTCTTAGCTCGTCGTGAAGCGGTTGACCGAATCATGGTGGTTAGAAGCAAAGATGACAAGATCCAAATCGGTGTTCTCGAAGACAACATCTTGGTTGAGCACTATGTTGCTAAAGCTCAGGACAGTTCACTAATTGGAAATGTGTATCTGGGTAAAGTGCAAAACGTTTTGCCTTCGATGGAAGCAGCTTTCGTTGACATCGGTCGCGGCCGTAACGCGGTTTTGTATTCCGGTGAGGTTGACTGGGAACTTGCCGAAGTTGGTAACCAACCTAGAAAGATTGAACTTGCCCTGAAATCAGGAGACAAGATTTTGGTTCAAGTAACCAAAGACCCTGTAGGGCAAAAGGGTGCTCGACTAACTTCACAGATATCACTTCCTGGTCGTTACCTGGTTTATGTTCCTAACGGTCAGGTCAACGGCATTTCTAGAAAACTTCCAGAGTCTGAAAGAACCAGACTTAAGAAAATTTTAAAAGAGATTCTTCCGCCAGAAGCCGGAGTAATCGTTAGGACTGCTGCCGAAGGTGCCACCGAAGAACAGTTAGCTGAAGATGTTCAAAGGCTGCAGATTCAATGGGAAGAAATCAGCCGTAACGCTGAAATCTCCACTCCACCTTCACTACTCTCATCTGAACCTGACTTGCTAATCAAGATTGTTCGCGATGTCTTCAATGAAGATTTCCAAAAGATGATCATCGATGGCGATGCACCTTTTGCAACCATCGAAGGCTATCTAAAAGATGTTGCACCTGATCTTCTTCAGCGAGTTGAAAGATTCGAAGGCGATAAAGATGCTTTTGATTACTTCAGAATCAATGAGCAGATCATTAAGGCCCTTGACCGTAAGGTATACCTACCTTCCGGTGGTTCGCTAGTTATCGATAGAACAGAAGCTATGACTGTTGTCGATGTGAACACCGGAAAGTTTGTTGGTTCTGGTGGAAACCTTGAAGAGACAGTTACTAAGAACAACCTGGAAGCTGCTGAAGAAATTGTTCGTCAGCTAAGACTTCGTGACATCGGTGGCATTATCGTGGTCGACTTTATCGATATGGTTTTGGAATCCAACCGTGAGCTAGTCCTTAGAAGACTTATGGAATGTCTATCTAGAGATAGAACCAAACATCAGGTTGCTGAAGTAACCTCGCTAGGTTTGGTCCAGATGACCCGTAAAAAGATTGGTATCGGATTACTCGAGGCTTTCAGTGAGCCTTGTGAAACCTGTGCCGGTAGGGGGCTAATCGTGCATCATCACCCAGTGCTGAAGAACAAACACATCAGTGACGATGACCGTCCAAGTAAACAAAAGAACAAGAGTAAAAACAAGTTCAAGCAACCTAAGGAAAATACCCAGCCAGCTGAGCCAGTCAAACCTAAGGTTGAGCCAGCTAGGGTAGTGACCCCAGAAAAGGCGGCTGAGGCCAAAGATCTGATGTCCAAGATCGCAGCCAGCACCATTACGGCGACCCAGACCAAGCCCAAGACTCTTGAGAGTGTCTTGGCTGCCTTGCCAGAGGCTACAAACCCGCCAAAACGCAAGAATCGCCGGGTTACCAGCGACGATATTCAGCCAGGGGAAACCCCGGTATAAAGGTTTGACCGAAGCCTTATAAAAGGCTAAGATTGAACCTTGTTGCCTGCCATAGCAGGCATTCCAATCCAAGATTTTTCGAACAAAGGGTATATCTGTGGTTTACGCAGTAGTACGTGCGGGTGGCCGCCAAGAAAAGGTGTCGGTCGGCACCATCGTCACGCTTGACCGTCTAAAGGCTAACGCTGGCGAGAAGATTGAACTTCCAGCAGTGTTGCTAGTTGATGGTGAGAAAGTTACTCACGAGGCGGCAGCTCTTGCTGGTGTGAAGGTAACCGCTACCGTGCTAGGTAACCTGCGCGGTCCAAAAATCGTTATCCAGAAATACAAGAACAAGACTGGTTACAAGAAGCGTCAGGGTTTCCGTGCAGACCTTACCCGCGTTCAGGTAACTGAGATCAAGTAAGGCAAAGGAGTAAAGCAAAATGGCATCCAAAAAAGGTGTTTCCTCAACCAGAAACGGTAGAGACTCCAATGCTCAACGTCTAGGTGTTAAGCGTTACGCTGGCCAAGAAGTTAACGCAGGCGAGATCTTGGTCCGTCAGCGTGGCACACACTTCCACCCAGGTCGCAACGTTGGCCGCGGCAAAGACGACACTCTGTTCGCTCTAGCTGCCGGTGCAGTTGAGTTCGCTGAAAAGGGCGGCCGCAAAGTAGTAAACGTGGTTGTCGCAGCCTAAGCTGAAAAGTTTTAATTAACAGGCGAGCATTATTGCTCGCCTGTTTATGTTTATGAAGGAGTTCTGATGGTTACATTTGTTGACCAAGTGACTCTTCACTTACGCGCTGGTAACGGTGGCGATGGTTGTGTTTCGGTTAGACGTGAAAAGTTTAAGCCGCTTGCTGGCCCAGATGGTGCCGATGGTGGTAACGGTGGTTCAATCAAACTAGTTGCAGACCCAAACGTAACCACACTGCTTGAATATCACTTCAGTCCCCACCGTGCCGGTGGCGATGGTGGTGATGGTGCAGGAGATTTCAGAAACGGTGCCACCGGTAAAGACGTAACTCTGCCTGTTCCAATTGGAACTGTGGTGAAAGACCGTAACGGAAAGTTGATTGCTGACTTGGATGAAGCTGGCATGGAATTGCTGGTTGCTGAAGGTGGTCAAGGCGGTTTAGGTAACGCAGCTCTTGCTTCTTCAAAGCGTAAAGCTCCTGGTTTTGCCCTACTTGGAGTTCCTGGTTGGAGTGGGGATATCATCCTTGAACTCAAATCAGTTGCTGATGTCGCACTGGTTGGATATCCATCTGCTGGTAAATCTTCTTTGATTGCTGCTATCTCTTCAGCAAAGCCAAAGATTGCCGATTACCCGTTCACAACCCTTCATCCGAACCTTGGTGTTGTCCAAGCAGGAGACACCAGATTTACTGTTGCTGACGTACCAGGTCTTATTGAAGGTGCCAGCGAAGGTAAAGGTTTAGGTCTTCAGTTCCTAAGACACGTGGAAAGATGTGCTGCACTGCTGCACGTTTTGGACTGTGCAACTTTAGAACCTAACCGCGATCCAATTAGCGATTTAGATCTGATTCTTAACGAGCTTGCCAAGTATGAAGTTCCTGCAGGGGAGAAGCCACTTCTGGATAGACCACAGCTGGTTGCCCTAAATAAAGTGGATGTTCCTGAAGCTAGAGAACTAGCTGAGTTTGTTAAAGCAGATCTGGAAGCGAGGGGCTACCGAGTATTCCTTATTTCAGCGGTTAGCCACGAAGGACTTCGTGAACTTAACTTTGCTCTAGCTGAACTTGTGAAACAAGATCGTGCTGATAAAGCTAATGTTCCAGCCAAACCTAGAATTCAGTTGATGAACCTTCGTCGCGAAGATTCTAAATTCACAGTTACCCGTGAGGAGTATGAAGGCGAAGAAATCTTCCGAGTAGTTGGCTCTAAACCTGAACGGTGGGTTGCCCAAACCATGTTCGGTAACGAAGAGGCGGTTGGTTTCTTGGGAGATCGTTTGGCCAAACTTGGTGTTGAAGATGCCTTGTTGAAAGCTGGTGCTGTTGCTGGTTCTGCAGTTGTGATCGGTGAAGGTCAGAAGGGTGTCATCTTTGACTGGGAGCCAACTATTGCTTCTGCGGGTGAACTTATTGCTGGTCCTAGAGGTTATGACGCTCGTCTAGATACCAATGACCGTAGAACCACACCAGAACGTAAGCGTGAATACAAAGAGATGATGGATGCCAGAGCAGCCTTAAGAGCTGAAATGGAAAAAGAGGGCAATCCAGTCTTTCCTGAGACTGAAAACCCTGAGAACTAGGGCATAACTGGTAGATTTGTTCTATTGAATTCGAGGAGATAAACAATGAGATTTGCAGAGACTTTGATGCGCATGACTGAAGAAGGTGGCGTTGAACTACCTTTTCCTGCTTTCTTCTTTGGACTGATTGCCTTCACCATCTTCACTCTGCTGGTTATTGTTACCTGGTCTTATCGTGATGTGGCTAACCGTCACGAACACAAAGTAAAAGACTCTAACTCTTCACACTAAGGATCGAAGCCTTTGACCGTAAAAAAGAGAATTGGAGTCATGGGTGGAACCTTTGACCCTATTCACAACGGTCACTTGGTTGCAGCTAGTGAGGTTGCCAACGCCTTCAAACTAGACGAAGTGGTTTTCGTTCCGACTGGAACTCCTTACCAAAAAGAGAATGTAACTGAAGCTGAACACCGCTATTTGATGACAGTTATTGCAACTGCTTCCAACCCCAGATTCAAGGTTTCCAGAATTGACATTGACCGTGGGGGAGACACCTACACGGTAGACACTTTGACTGAAATGAAAGAGCTTTATCCAGATGCAGATCTAGTATTCATTTCTGGTGCCGACGCTATTGCTCAAATCTTGGCTTGGAAAGAAGTCGAAAAACTTTGGTCACTGGCTCACTTTGTTGCTGTGAGTAGGCCAGGTCACAACCTAACCATTCCTACTGCTCCAGAGGGAGCTATATCTTCTTTGGAGATTCCAGCTCTAGCTATTTCATCTACAGATGTTAGGGCCAGAGTTGAAGGTGGGAACCCAGTTTGGTATCTAGTGCCAGATGGTGTTGTGCAATACATTGCTAAGAACAAGCTTTACGGTAACCATGACTGATATTCCTAACCAACCGCTAACTAGAAAAGCCTTGCGTGAACAGGCTGAAGCTATTGCTCGCCAACAGGCTCAAGCTGAACAAAAAGTGGTTGAAGAAACCGTAAAGCAAGTGGAGCTAGATGAAGATGGAAACCCTATCTTCAAAGTTCCTACAGTTCTAACCGGTGCTATACCGACCACAAACATTGTTGTTGAAACACCACCTGATATCACTACTGGTGGAACAGTGTTCACTGAAGCCGGTGAAATCGTTACGACTGGAAGCATTGACGTCAGCGCTCTGATTACCGTTACCAGTGAAATTGACATCATTCAGTTGGATAACTCTGATGAAGATCTAGATAAAGATGCGCAGAAGAATTACATTCCAGGTATTCCACCAGTTAGAGTTTCAAGTGTTTTAGCTAAGACCTCTAATCAACCTGGTCTTCCTGGTGGGGCTCACCGAGGTTTGAATCCAGTTGTTTCAATTTTGTTAGCATCATTTGCTGCAATACTTCTAGCTGGTGGCACAGCCCTATACCTAATCACCCACAGCTAAGAAAGAACAACTTGACCGCATCTGATAAAGCTATTGCCATGACCAAGATAGCTGCAGCCGCAGCTGAAGATAAAGTGGCGGAGAATCTAGTGGCACTGGATGTTTCTAAACCCTTTGTATTAACCGATGTTTTTCTTTTTGCCTCTGGCAGAAACGAAAGACAGGTTGCCTCTATTGCCGATGGTATTGAAGAAAAGATGCATGAAGCTAAATACAAATTGCTTCGTAAAGAGGGTAAAGAAACTGGACGCTGGATACTGATGGACTTCGGCGACATCATCGTGCACGTGATGCACGAGCAAGACCGTATGTTCTATGACATCGAGCGCCTTTGGAAGGATGCTCCGGTTGTAAAACTGTAGTAATCTAGAGAAGTTCTAGGGCCTATGGCGCAGCTGGTAGCGCACCTGCATGGCATGCAGGGGGTCAGGGGTTCAAGTCCCCTTAGGTCCACTACAAAGAACCTTCAAATTTTTTTTGGAGGTTTTTTATTTGCCGCTAGCTATGCCGATAGCTCCAACTAGAGGAATCACTGAGATACCTAAAAGGTAATTCCCTAACTCATCACCACGGCTGCGAAGATAAATTCCTGCTAGAAGTAAAGTCGAGAAAGTGATGGCCATTGTCAGCCTTGAAAGACCTGAGCCGAGAATTCTGATTCGCTTTTCTGTTTCCGGTGCGCGAGTTGCCAAATTACCCTTCTCGGCTCTGTTCACAAGTGAGTCGATTCTCCTAGGCAGTCCAGCCAATGCAACAACAGTGCTCACTGCTTGGTTTGCAAGAGATCGAAGCACTCCACCACCCTGGGAGAGCAGGGTTTGAGCAAATGGGTCAACAGCATCCCAAAGATTGAACTCTCGGTTGAGTGAGCTGGTGACACCGGAGATTAGAGACAGCGATCTGAATAGCAGTAAGAAATTTTCTGGAAGTTGAAAAGGTAGGGTCCTGAGGATTTGACTGTATTCCAGAGCTAAATCTCTTACTTCTTTGGGGTCGGTCTTTATCAGATCAGATACTGACAGGCCACCGAACCGGTCAAACAATTCGGTGAAAGCTCGTTCTAACTCGACCTCATCAGCACTTGGAAGTAAGAACTTTAGTCTTTGCGTTGCCTCAAGACAAGCCTTGGGATCTCTGGCAGCTAGTGCGATTAGCAGACGCTGTAAATCACTTCTCACCTGAGGAGTAATTTCACCCATCATGCCAAAGTCGATGAAGATAAGCGTGAAATCACCCAGATTAGCATGGTCAGGTTTTACGAAAATGTTGCCAGGGTGAGGATCGGCATGGAAAAAGCCAGTAATGAAGTATTGCTGAAAGGAGATGCGAGCAAGTTCAGCCGCAACCGCGTTGGAATCAATACCCGCTGCAGTTAGGGCATCAACGTCAGTTATCTTTATCGCGGAGACATCACTCAGGGTAAGCACTCGTTTAGAGGTTCTTTCCCAAACAATCTCTGGAGTGGATACCTTGGAATCGTCTAGGAAGTTTTCCCTAAATCGATTTAGGTTCTCTGCTTCATGCAGGTAGTTGATTTCTTGGAAGCTGGTTTCGGCAAATTCTTCTACTAGCAGCGGGGCATTAGCTCGTCTAGAAACTAGTTTGATCCTTGAAACGATAGATCCCACACGACGAAGGGCCTTTATGTCAACTTCGACTATCTCTTCAATGCCTGGCCTAAGTATTTTCACCACAATATCTTCAAATCCAGTTAGTTCAGCAAGTAGTGGTGAAAGTTTTGCTCGGTGCGCTTGCCCTAGCGAAGCTGCAGCAATGGGTATCTCATCAAACCAACTGAAGGCTTCGTCAACTGGTAAGCCAAGCTCTTTTGCAATCTGTAGTTTGATTTCGGCGATGTTTTCTGGTTTCACCTCGTCTTGCAAACCCTCTAGTTCCTTGGTTATGGCTTCGGGTAGAACATCAAGCCGAGAAGAAAGATATTGGCCGAGCTTAATCATCAGTCCGCCAAGGGATGCGGCTAAATCATGAAATCTCCTAGCCTGTCGGCTCAACCTCTTGATTCGCCCCTTGGCGGATATTTTCCTGAGCCCTAAACTAGGCAGCGCTAATTCAAACCACCAGGTTTGCACAAGCACCGCTGTGGCAAATCGCATGATTCGTCGATACCTAGCCTTAAGTGCGGCCTGGTTTTTATTTGAATCACTTTGTGATTCAGCTAGCACGGCTTAGCCTTCTGAGAGAATTGCGTAAATCTGACGACGAGTTTTATCCAGCAACTCGATGGCCCGCTTCTGTTGCTCTGGAGTTCCGTGTTGAGCAACCTGGCTAAGTGCCTGAGCTAACTTCGCTCCAGCTTTGAGGGTTTCTGATGAAGCCTCCAACTTTGAATTGCTCCGAACATTTTCAGGTTTCATTTCAGGGTTTTGGGCCGCTTTGACGGATGCTTCCTCCAGAGCTTTCTTACCTTCTTTGGTCAGACTGTATACCCTCAGCTCTTTTTCAATTTTGATAGCGACCAATTTTTCGTCGGTCATAGCTTCAAGCATTGGGTAAATTTTTGAAGAGCTTGGCACCCACTTACCACCGCTTGATAGGGAAATGTGCTGGATAACTTCTTTGCCATTTTTTGCACCACCGGAAAGCACGGTCATGATAGCAATTCTCATATCAGAATCGCTTGGCTCTGAACCGCTGATTTTACTAACTCCACTGAGCGCAGAACTAATCAAACCGCGAAGACCGTCTACAACATCGCTGACGTCCATTTTTGTTGATGAATTACTCAAAACATGCCTTCCAAAACTAGGGATGCTACCAATTTACCATCAATCAATCTGACTAGGTGCCAGACTTGAGTAGTGCACACTCTTGGAATTGATCTGGCGGCTGAACCTAAAGGGACTGCTCTTGCGCGAATTCACTGGTCAGCTAATAGCGCTCAGTTAGTGGAGTTGAAACTCGGCGTCAACGATAGCGAGATAGTTGAATTAGCTCAAGGCGCAACCAAAATTGGAATTGACTGCGCTTTGGGGTGGCCTACCCAATTTGTTGAATTCCTTAAACTTCATTCAGATTTGAACCTGAGAAGCAAACCTTCTGGAGATATCAACTGGAGACGAGACGTCTCGTATCGAGAAACAGACCGCTTTCTGCAGAGACTTACTGGCCGCTGGCCACTTAGCGTAGCTACCGATCGACTGGGAATGACCGCGCTACGCTGTGCAGGGTTGCAGGCGAGACTGGTTGAGGCTGGATTTTCTCGTGATCGATCAGGTTTAGCCGAGATGGTTGAGGTTTATCCTGGAGCGACGCTTAGGTACTGGGGCATAAATACTGCTGGCTATCGCTTCGATGAAGAGATAAGAAAAAAATTGTTATCCCAACTGCTCGAACGGGCTCCTTGGTTAGAGTTGGGTGATTTTGAAGACAATCTTTTGAGTTCTACCGATGCCTTTGATTCTTTGATAGCGGCGCTATCAGCCAGAGCCGCCGCAATTAGTAAGGCAACATTGCCAACTACTACTGATTTGATAAACGCTCGAGTTGAGGGCTGGATAGCACTTCCCACCGTGCAGGTTGAAGAGCTTGTCTAGTTAGCTTCTAATTAAAATTAGACTGAAGACATGAGTTCATACCGCGGATACACCAAAGAACAGATAGTTTCCCTTATTGATCACACCTTGCTCAAGCCTGAGTCCACTCAGGCTGATCTAGATGCCTGTATAAAAACTGCTCTTGAAGCAGAAGTAGTTGCGATGTGTATTAGGCCCATGGATGTTCCTTATTCAGCTAAAGCATTAGCTGGAAGCGATGTTCGCTTGTGTACAGTTATTGGTTTCCCACATGGAACAGTAACCAC
>DDPP01000100.1:2135-6950 GCA_002342255.1 Micrococcales bacterium UBA2465 | reverse complement strand
TAAACGGCAGATCCGATAAAACCCAGAAAGTAAAAACCACTGCCAGTTTTCACTTGAATGTCTCTGCCTTTGGTTTGTTTCTTTATCTGCTTCTTTAGCTTCTTGGTGAATTTAGCTGCATCAAAATCGTTCATAGTGGTTACCTACTTTCTTTTTAGATTCTAGTAATTGCTGCTTCGGTTGTTAGGATTTCGGCAAACTCACCGGAAAGGTTAACTGCAGTAATTTCTGAGAGCTCTTCAGCAGAGATTTTTACATCACCAACAGTCTTAGCAAAAGTGTGGGTGGCATCTAAGACGAACCAAGTATCAAAGCCCATATTGCCGGCCATGCGAGCGGTAGTTTCACAGCACATGTTGGTTTGAATACCACAGATAGCCACAGACTCAATCTGGTTTTCTTCGAGCCACATAAATAAATCAGGGGTTCCATAGAAAGCGCTATTTACAGATTTTTCAACTAATAAATCTGGTTCTCCGGAAATCACATCTTTGAAATCATTTCCTGATTGACCTGGACGCAAAACAGATGTTGCTGATTTTGAGTTGTGTTTCACAAAAACTACTGGTTGGCCCTGTGAGCGCCAATGGTCAATTAGTTTTCCAACATTTTCTTCGCAGGCAGGATTGTTGCGCTCACCTTTGACATCCCATTCAGAAAACCCTTTCTGAACATCGATGACGATGAGTGCTCGCTTAGACACTATTCAGCAGCTTTGAAGGTAATGCTCACCGAGTTGATGCAGTATCGATCTCCGGTTGGGGTTTGTGGGGCATCTTCGAAGACGTGACCTAGGTGGCAACCGCAAGCTTTGCAAACAACTTCAGTTCTTTGCATTCCGTGAGAGTTATCTGGACGAAGCTCAACGGCATGATCTTCTTTAGGCTCATAGAAACTTGGCCAACCGCAGTGTGAATCAAACTTGGAGGTGCTGGTGAAAAGTTCTGCCCCGCAGCCACGGCAGAAGTAGGTGCCGGTGCGCTCCTCTTCGAGCAGTTCTCCAGTAAAGGCCCGTTCGGTGCCGGCCTCACGAAGCACGAGATATTCAAACTCGGTGAGTTCTTCACGCCATTGTTCTTCGGTTTTTTCTACTTTTCGCTCAGTCATTTTGCCTTCTACAGTTTTCTTACAGGTTAGGAAACTAATATAGGACAGTTACCTGTGAGGAGAAACCATGGCGAGGCCAAAAGATCAAGATGCCCTAGATCTGCTAGCTGCAGACTACGTGCATGTTGGTCGCCACCGGGCTAGAAAGACCGCCAGTGACCGTTGGGCCGAGTTCGCCTGGCTAACTCTTGCCACCTTGATACTTAGCACTGTCGGATACTTTGGTTTCCAGTATGCAACTGAGTATGCCAGTACACCTCAGCCAACTCAGCACATTGTCAATGGGATAGATTTCAGCACTCCAATTACCGTCATCGATGGCTCAGGCACACGTAATTATGCAGCCCAAATCGGCCAGAATCTTTTAGATGCTGACATGGTGGTTCCATATTCAAGGACCATCAGACAGAGCATCCCTTTTTCACTCATCAGAATTCAGAAGGAAGAGTATCGAGCTCTTGCCAAGAAAATTCAACTAGTCATTGGGAAATTGCCGATACGAGTCTTCAAAGATGCCAAATATCCAATCGAGGTAAGGCTTGGCAGAAACTTCAAATTACCAGCAAATTAGCCATAAAACCCTTCTATAACAGTCCTGTTATTTTTGCTATTTAGTATTGACTTTTCGCCCTAGACTGAACGAGGTCCAAAGATTCGTTTGCTACAACACTCGGAATCGACTTGGCGGGTAACCGTTGGGAAGACTGCAGTGAAGGAAGTCCCGGATCTGACTGAATTACAAGTAATAGGAGCATCAAATGGCACAAGGAACCGTAAAGTGGTTCAACTCTGAAAAGGGTTTCGGCTTTATCACTCAAGATGGAGGCGCCGACGTGTTTGTTCACTTCTCAGCCATCCAGTCAGATGGTTACAAGGAACTTAAGGAAAACCAGAGAGTTGAGTTCGAGGTAAAGAACGGCGACAAAGGCCCACAGGCCGACAACGTTCACGTTATCTAGAGCACCGATCTGAGAGCTAGACCACCCTTCGGGGTGGTCTATGTTTTTAACGCCAAACTTGCACTCTGGCCCAGAGAGTGCTAAAACTGAATTAGCACTCTCTATCCTTGAGTGCTAATTATCCGTTTCTTAGTCGTCCAGGAGGGCGTAACCAAACATGGCAAAAATTATTAGCTTTAACGAAGAGGCACGTCGTGGTCTTGAGCGCGGCTTGAACATCCTTGCCGACACAGTAAAGGTCACCCTTGGCCCACGCGGTCGCAACGTTGTCCTTGAAAAGAAATATGGTGCACCTACCATCACTAACGATGGTGTTTCTATCGCCAAGGAAATCGAATTGGAAGATCCGTTCGAGAGAATTGGTGCCGAACTAGTAAAAGAAGTAGCGAAGAAGACAGACGATGTTGCCGGTGACGGAACCACAACCGCGACTGTTCTAGCGCAAGCTCTAGTTCGTGAAGGTCTACGTAACGTAGCTGCAGGTGCTGATCCAATCAGCCTGAAGCGCGGAATCGAGAAGGCTGTTGAGGCAGTTATCGCCGAACTATTCAAGCAGGCTAAGCCTGTTTCATCTAAAGAGCAGATTGCAGCAACTGCATCTATCTCTGCAGGTGACACCGTTATTGGTGAAATCATCGCTGACGCTATCGACAAGGTCGGTAACGAAGGTGTTGTAACAGTTGAAGAAGGAAACACTTTTGGAATCAACCTAGAGCTAACCGACGGTATGCGTTTTGACAAGGGTTTCATCTCTGGTCTATTTGTAACTGACCCAGAAAGACAAGAAGCAGTTCTAGAAGATGCACTTGTCCTTATCGCCAACGCAAAGATCTCTCAGGTGACTGAGATTGTTCCAATCGTTGAGAAGGTCATGCAGACCGGTAAGCCACTATTGATCATCGCTGAAGACGTTGAAGGCCAAGCGCTTGCAACTCTTGTGCTAAACAAGATGCGCGGTGTATTCAAGTCTGTTTCAGTTAAGGCTCCAGGCTTCGGCGACCGTCGTAAAGCAATGTTGCAGGACATCGCAATTTTGACCGGTGGAACAGTTATCACTGAGGAACTAGGTCTAAAGGTTGAGAACGCAACCATCGACATGCTAGGTACCGCTCGCAAGGTAGTAATTACCAAGGACGAGACCACCATCGTTGATGGCGCAGGT
Source organism: Micrococcales bacterium UBA2465 (assembly GCA_002342255.1). GTDB lineage: Bacteria > Actinomycetota > Actinomycetes > Actinomycetales > Microbacteriaceae > Rhodoluna. The sequence continues at coordinate 3,722 of DDPP01000100.1, read as the reverse complement.
GACAAAGAGCAGATTGCTGGTCGGGTTGAACAGATCCGTCGTGAAATCTCAAACACCGACAGTGACTACGACCGCGAGAAGTTGCAGGAGCGTCTAGCCAAGTTAGCCGGTGGTGTTGCTGTTATTCGTGCCGGTGCTGCTACCGAAGTTGAGTTAAAAGAGCGTAAGCACCGCATCGAAGATGCTGTTCGTAACGCTAAGGCAGCTGTTGAAGAGGGTATCGTCGCCGGTGGTGGTGTTGCTCTAATTCAGGCTGGTAAAGCTGCTTTCGAGACCCTAAACCTAACTGGAGATGAAGCCACTGGAGCTAACATCGTGAAGGTTGCCATCTCTGCTCCACTGAAGCAGATCGCGCTAAACGCAGGCCTAGAACCAGGCGTTGTTGCTGAAAAGGTTTCAAACCTTCCTTCTGGCCACGGTCTTAATGCTGCAACTGGCGAGTATGTTGACATGCTTGCTACCGGCATCAACGACCCAGTTAAGGTAACCCGCTCTGCCCTGCAGAACGCTGCCTCAATTGCTGGTCTATTCCTAACTACCGAGGCNNATGGACTTCTAAAACCTAGCCAGATCTCGCTCCGGCTAATAGAGGGTGGAACTAACAAGTTCCACCCTCTAAACCATTAACAAGGAAACTATTTAGATAAACAGTCTTTGGTTAGCTGCTTCAATCTCGCTGTATTGGGCAGCTGCGATGCGAAGAGCTGAACCTAATTCGCCGAGCTGAGTATCAACCGTGGTTGCGGTTATTTTCCAGCGGGAAACAAGTTCTTGGAAACTACTTGCTGCTGATCCGCGCCAAACTTCCTGCAAGCGCAATAGCTGTGCATGCAATCCGTCAACTTCAGCTTGGACTTTGGCAATAGTTGCCTGAATGGTGCTGTTTGCAGCAAGCACTTGCTCGCTGTCTACTTGGATTTGGGCCATCTTTACCTCCTTCGATAGTCAAGTGAATATCATGAAGAAAAGATTTGGTATTGCGAAAACTAATCTGTTGAAAACCAGTAATTAGTTTTACTTGTTAGGAAGCGTAATCCTAAATGTTGCTCCACCACCAGGTGTTTCAACAGCATCTATGGTTCCAGTGTGAGCTTCGACTAGACCTTTGGCGATAGCTAAGCCAAGCCCTGATCCACCGGTATCTCTGTTTCTGGAGTTATCACTTCTAAAGAACCTTTCAAAGATTTTCGCCCTTAGTTCTTTTGGAATGCCATCACCGTGATCAATGACTTCGAGGATTAGGTTCCCATTATTTTTTCCAATTGCAACTTCAATTGGTTTTTCACCAGCGAAAACATAGGCATTGTTCAGGATGTTGGTTAGTACTTGGCGAATCGCCGCTTCATCGAATTTCCAATCGATGTTTTCCTTAAGTTGATTACCGGTTAGATCAGTAACGCTGAATTTAGCCTCTTGGTGACCAGTTTGAATGTTTGTTACAACTGATTCAACAACCGAGCTAATGCTTCCTTCAGTTATGTTCAACTTGGCATCGTTATCCAGTCTGGCTAAAGCCAACAGTGATTCAACGAGTTCTGACATCCGGATGGCTTCACTTTCGATTCGATTCATCGCATCGTCGATTTG
>DDPP01000100.1:631-2123 GCA_002342255.1 Micrococcales bacterium UBA2465 | reverse complement strand
ACTAGCGGTGTTCTTAGTTCATGGCTAGCATCAGCGACAAATTGTTTCATCCGCTCTAAGGTCTGATTTCTAGACTTGAGTGAACCCTCAACCGAGTCGAGCATCTCATTCAAAGATCGGTTTAGGTTGGCTATTTCGGTATTTCCAGCTACCTGAGGCAAACGAGAATCCAGTTTCCCAGCCCTTACGGAGTCGGCAGCAGCTGACACCTCACGCAGTGGCCTGAGCGCTGAAGAGATGGTTAGCCATAGGGCTAAACCTGAAATCAGGAGCAATAAACCGCTGAAACCAAAGCCAATAACCTTGTATTGTTCAACGATGGCTTCATTTTGCGCCATCGGAATTCCTACCACGACCGACCCAGTGAGTTCATTAGAGACCAGTGCCACTAATCGCCAGCGTTGCTCTATGTTCTTTTTACCCTGGGGCACGTCAGCTGTAAACGGGATGCCCTGGGTGGCTTTTACTGCTGGGACATTGAATTGACTGAAGTTTGGAACATCAGGGGTCATGGTGGTCGATGAAACCAAACCAAGATATAGCCTGCCTTGAGGGTCTAAGAACGCGATGTAATAGTCGCTGGGCAAGGCCGGCAAAGTTATTTCGTGTGTTTGTAATCTTGCTTCAACTGTTGTTGGATCTTCCAAGACGATGGTCTTTGCAGTTTGTATCAAAATGTCATCGGTGTTTTGCTGCAGATAGGTTTTTAGCAGGGCAATCGTACCGCTAACACTGATTGCCAGCAGCAGGGCAATCAGGCCAACCGAGATTGATGTTAGCCGGGTCCGCAGAGAAACACTCGACCAAGCCAACGATAGCTTGGAAGGTTTTCTCACCTTCACGGAATTTTCTTCCATCAGTCTTTATAAGTCCGATAGATATAACCAACGCCACGCTTAGTTTGGATTAAAGAGTTATTGCTAAGTGGATCAATTTTCTTACGAAGGTATGAAACATAGCTTTCAACAATTCCCTGCTCACCGTTAAAGTCATATTCCCAAACATGGTCAAGAATCTGATCTTTGCTCATTACTCGGTTTGCATTAGTCATGAGGAATCTAAGAAGTTTGTATTCGGTAGGGGACAGTTCAATCTCTGTGCCATTTACGAAAACTTCATGAGCGTCCTGGTTGATTTTAATTTCACCAACTTCAAGAATGCTCTCTTCAGCTTCCTGTCGCTTAGTTCTTCTAAGAATGGCGTGGATTCGTGCGATAACCTCGTCGATGGAAAACGGCTTAGTCATGTAATCATCGCCACCAACAGTTAGACCTGTGACTTTATCACCACGGTCATCCCTGGCTGAAAGAAATAGAACTGGAACATCTATTTTCATAGATCGCAGTTTTTGTGTCACGCTGAAACCAGATTGATCGGGTAGCATTACATCCAAAACAATGATGTCTGGTTTAGCCTTCTCGGCAACGGCAACTGCTTCAGTTCCGTTCCCGACTGAATAAACACTAAAGCCAGCAAACTTCAAACCAGCTTC
>DDPP01000100.1:0-602 GCA_002342255.1 Micrococcales bacterium UBA2465 | reverse complement strand
GTGTTACCTGAGAATCAAAGATCGTCAATATCCAGGATTTCATAGGCATAGCCTTGCTCAGCAAGGAATCGCTGACGGTTTTGGGCAAAGTCTTGATCCACAGTATCTCTGGCAATCAGGGTATAGAAACTGGCTGACCGACCATCAGCCTTAGGTCTAAGCAATCTTCCTAGCCGTTGAGCTTCCTCTTGCCTAGAACCGAAAGACCCTGAAATCTGGATAGCTAAAGAGGCCTCAGGCAGGTCTATGGAGAAGTTGGCCACCTTGGAAACCACCAAGACATTCAGCTTTCCCTCTCGGAAATCAGCGAATAGTTTCTCTCGCTGGTTCACAGGGGTTTCACCGGTGATAAGTTCTGCCTTTAGCGCTCCGGCAACAGCATGCAGCTGATCTATGTATTGACCAATAACCAGTGTTGGTTCACCAGCATGCTTATTTAGAATCTTTTGAATAATAGGAATCTTGATTGTTGAAGTAGCCGCTATCCGATACTTATCTTCGTTGTTTGAAATTGCATACTCTAAATGCTCTACTTCAGGAAGATCTATTCTCACCTCGAAACATTTAGCTGGTGCGATGTAACCTTGCTCTTCGATTTCTTT
>DDPP01000074.1:25798-35096 GCA_002342255.1 Micrococcales bacterium UBA2465 | reverse complement strand
CATGGCCATCATCGGCTGCCACCCGCCAAAGAATCTTGTATTCACCTGGTGCTGAAATATGGACGATTGTGCTCAAAACGCTGCCGTCCACTTTGGCACAGGCCGGTCCAAGCTGCTCCTGGGTTTTGTTGTCCGCAATGGCAATCAAGTTCCCTTGACCGAAAGGTAAATCTAGCGGTGGTTCACTGAAGGTTAAAGTGATTGGGATTGATCCCGCTTCAACTGTTGCTCCGGCAAGAGGGCTGGTTGCCTCTAATTCATCGTGGGCTGAAACTGGTGTGCTTAGTGTTATTAGCCCTAGAACTAGGGCAGAAATAGTGAACTTGCGCATGCCCTAAGTCTATTAGAGCTAAACGGTCTAAAATTGAGGGGTCAGCCATGATCGGGAAGTGAAGCATGCCATCATCTAATTCACCGTTGAATTATTTGCGCCAGATAGCCATTGGTGTTGCCAGCGGCCTATTGCTCCTGGTCCTAATTATTGGTGGCCTTACTATGGCTTCAGGCGGGAACGGAAGCACTGCTACCGAATCCAACAGCCCAACTGATTCCCCAACCGTTTCGCCAACCGCAGAAGGTAGAGACTGCTCGGTCGTCGAACTAGCTTCAGATAAGCGCTTGGTTGGCTTACACGCTCAGGTACTTAATCCTGAAACCAACGAAGTTTTGTTTGACATCTTGGGTGACACCCCAGCCCAAACAGCCTCAGTGATGAAGTTGCTCACTGCCGCAGCTGCCTTGCAAGCACTAGGTCCAAATTACCGAGTTGAAACTAAAGTGTTTGCAGATTTAGATACCCCAGGTCAGATTGTTTTCGTCGGAGCAGGCGATCCAACTCTTTCCAGAGTGGGTATTGGAAAAGACAGCGTATATGTGGGAGCTCCAAAGCTTGCCGATCTTGCTGTGCAAATTAATTCTTGGTCACGAGCCAATCCAATCAACAGCATCGTGCTCGACTCAAGTTACTTCACCGGTCCAACTTGGGAATCTGGGGTAGATGATTTAGAACGATCAATTGGCTACCAATCCCTGGTTACTGCTTTGCAAGTTGATGGCGATCGCGATAACCCAACCAGAGAAACATCTCCTCGAAGCTTAGATCCAGTTGGTAGAGCGGGAACTGCTCTAAAGAAAGCAATTGGCCCTTTGGCTGATGGAGCCAATATCACTCAGGCGCAGGCTGGTAAAAACTTATTGCAAATTGCTTCAGTTAAGTCTCAGCCGATAAGCAAGTGGATTTCACATATGCTTCAGGTAAGCGATAACACCGAAGCAGAGTTTTTGGCCAGACTGGTTTCTAAACAACTTGGCTACGACGGTTCGTTTGCGTCGGTTGATGCCGCCATTAAATCAGCGCTGACTAGAGCAGGTTTAGATACCACCGGATTGCTGCTAAAAGATGGCTCAGGTGAAAACGAAGAGAACTTAGTTCCAGCCTCATTTATTAATTCTTTATTAAAAAAGATTAATAACAGTGAAGGTAATTTCGGAATCATCAAACAGTCACTGCCTATCTCAGGTGAATCAGGTTCGCTGACTCATCGTTTCAAGGGTGACAACATTGATGCCGCTGGACACATCTTGGCAAAAACTGGCTGGACCAAACACGAGTACTCATTGGCTGGAATTATTCAATCTAAAGATGGAACCGATTTACTTTTCAGTGTTGCAGCCATTGGCCAAGTAAATGACACTGCAAAAGAAGCAATTGACAATCTGGTCACGGGCTTCTATCGCTGCGGAAATAAGTTATCAGCAGAAGTACCAGATCCAACCAAAACTCCTGGAGGGCAGTAATCATGAGCATTAATGAGAAAGAATTGCTCGCTAAAGTCCCAACCAAGCTCTACATCGATGGCAAGTGGGTTGACGGTAATGGTGCCAGACCAATATCCGTGGAGGATCCTGCCACCGGGTTAATTCTTACTGAGATTGCTAACGCGGATGCCAACGATGGTCTGGCTGCGTTGGCTGCGGCAGATAAGGCTCAAGAGGGTTGGGCTAAGACCGCTCCTCGCGAAAGAGCAGAGATTCTTCGCCGCACCTTTGAATTGGTCAGAACTAGAAGTGAAGAATTCGCTGCACTTATTTCAATGGAAATGGGTAAACCTTTAGCCGAAGCTAGGGGAGAAGTAGCCTACGGTAACGAATTCCTAAGATGGTTTAGCGAAGAGGCTGTGAGAATCAGCGGGCGTTTCGGTACTTCTCCTGAAGGCACTGGCCGCATGCTTGTCGCGCAAAGGCCAGTAGGTCCTGCATTTGCGATTACACCATGGAACTTCCCGCTAGCCATGGCCACTAGAAAAATTGGTCCCGCTTTAGCTGCTGGTTGCACCATGGTAATCAAGCCAGCTGAACTTACTCCACTCACTACGTTGTTGCTGACTGCAACTTTAGAAGAGGCAGGATTGCCAGCTGGGGTGTTAAACGTAATTACCACCAGCACATCGGCTGCCACCAGTGCACCAATTATTGCTGACTCACGTTTGAGAAAAATTACTTTCACTGGCTCAACTTCAGTTGGTGTGAAACTTCTGGAACAGTCAGCGCAACAGGTGCTAAGAACTTCTATGGAGCTCGGTGGCAATGCGCCTTTCCTAGTATTTGAAGACGCCGACATCGATGCTGCGGTTACTGGAGCGATGTTAGCTAAGCTACGAAACATCGGTCAGGCTTGCACAGCAGCAAACCGATTCATCGTGCATGAGTCTTTGGCTGATGAGTTTGCTCAGAAGATGGCAGCTCAAATGCAGGCTATGCCTCTTGGTAGAGGCATGAATGCGGATACCAAGATTGGTCCGGTTATCAACCAGAAGGCTAGAGAGAATCTAACTCGTCTGGTTGATGCAACGGTCAGTCAGGGTGGAGAAATAGTGACCGGCGGTAAGGCAGTAGATCGGGATGGTTACTTCTTCGAGCCAACTGTTTTGTTAGATGTGAAACCTGGTTCAACAATCTTGCAGGAAGAAATCTTTGGACCGGTAGCACCAATCGTTCGATTCAAGACCGAAGAAGAAGCCATCAGGTTAGCCAATGACACCGAGTATGGTTTAGTGTCCTACGCCTATACACAGGATCTAAAGCGCGGTCTTCGTCTTATTGAAAAGCTAGATACTGGTATGACTGGTTTGAACACCGGTTTGGTCTCTAATGCCGCCGCTCCTTTTGGAGGGGTAAAGCAATCAGGTTTAGGCCGTGAAGGTGGCGCTGAAGGTATTCACGAATATCTCGAAACCAAATATGTAATGATTCCAGATCCGAATATCTAACGAAAGAAAATAGTTGTCTAAACCTCACGTTCAGTTCAACAGTGGCATTGGTTACTGGTTGCGGCTTGTCCTACCTTTCCTAATTGCCATTGCTGCCTGCGTTCCGGCAATGTTGATGCGGGTTGAATCTGGAACTCACCCTGACCCGGTCTCAGGTTTACTGGCCTACGGTCTAGCCATTGTTGCAGCAGCCTTCGTTCTGGGTTGGATTGGTGAAGCTGCTGAATTAGACCTTTCCGGCGGTCTCGCTGTGGGTATCTTGGCATTGGTAGCCATCCTGCCTGAGTATGTAGTTTCGATTTACTTCTCCTATGCAGCTGGAACTGATCCAAACATGGTGGAATCGGCAACGGCAAACCTCACCGGAGCGAATCGACTGGTTCAAGGTTTTGGCTGGCCGATAGTTGCCCTCATCGCTTATTTTTCCATTCGTGCTGTTAAGTCAAGAAAAGCTGGAAACAAGAAGAAATTCGGTATCGAACTTGAATCTGATTCAAGAGCGGATATTGGATTCCTAATCTTTGGTTCCATAGTGATTATGTTGGTGCCAGCGGTAGGCTCCATGCACCTTCTGGTTGGTGTATTGCTAGTAGTTATTTACTGCGTTTATCTATGGCGAATATCTGGCTCTTCTAGAGATGAACCAGAACTAGAAGGAACGGCTGCTTACGTTGGAGCGCTTCCTAAAATTCCACGCATAATTTTCAACTTGGTGATGCTTGCGATTTCTGCGTCAGTTATTTTTCTTTCAGCACATCCGTTCGGTGATTCATTGATGCTTGCTGGCGATTCACTCCATATCGACAAATACATTTTGGTGCAGTGGTTAGCTCCGATTGCTTCAGAAGCACCTGAATTTACTTTGGCTTTCCTATTTGCCGCTAGAGGAAAAGAAGCTGCAGCACTTGCAATTCTTATTTCCAGCAAGCTAAACCAGTGGACTTTGCTTGCTGGTTCAATGCCGATTGCATATGTGATTGGTGGTGGCGCAAACGCGGCGCTCCCAGTTGGAGCTCGAGGTGCGGAGGAACTTTGGCTAACAAGTGCTCAAACACTTCTCGGGGTTGCTATTCTGCTTACACTTCGCTGGGGTTTCACATCTTCAATCCTGATGCTTGGGCTTTTCCTGGTTAGCGTGATCCCAGATACAACCTGGCGCAATACTCTTGGTGCGATTCACTTACTTATCGCTCTTTGGTATTTCTATGTGAACCGAAAACTCATCATTCCGACATTGAAAGCACCATTCAGTAAACCAAAGGCTTAGCCATGAAAATCAAAACACCAGCCCTCGTGGCGACAACCATTGGACCAATCGTCACCTTCGTTGGCTATACCCTTGGAGCTTGGTTATGGCCAGGCTTTGATGGCAAAGTCCATGCCATCAGCGATCTTGCTGCTAACGATTCACCGGTTCAATTGTTGATGTCAATAGTGTTTTTGTTTGGCGCTGCCTGCGACATCGTTGTTGCAATTTATGCTCAAGCCCTACCCAAGCCTGCCCGAATCGTGATTTTTATTGCAGGCTTGGCCACCATTGGACTGACCGTATTTGCAACTCCAACCCAAGACACTTCATCGCTTCCGCACCGCATTTTTGCTATCACCAGCTTCGTACTGTTTTCCATCTGGCCACTTTTTGCAATTAGGAAAGATAAAGATGCTCCACCGATGCTTCGCCCTAAGGCGGCTTGGCTAGGAACACTATTTTTAGTTGCAGTCAGCGTTTGGTTCCTAAGCCTTTGGCTAGACAAGCACTCTACGATTATGGGCCTGGGCGAAAGAATCGGTGTTGGCGTTCAAGGGCTCTATCCTGCTCTAGTTCTTTGGCACACTTGGCTGTGGCAACGTAAGCGTGGCTAATGAGGTTTCTAAATAGCCAAGGTCAAGCTATTGGCTCAACAGAACTTGGTAGAACGGTTTTAGCCGCAGCTGAACCGAAATTATCTTCAGAGATAGCTTCTGTAGAAAATTGGCGGAAAGATTATTTGAAGTTTTTCCGTGAAGTGGCCAAAGCTGAATTAGTCTCCCCAAGATCAGCTATCGAGGTTGCAACTCAAGGCTTGAAAGTTTTTGAAGAATCTGTTTTCACAGACAACAATGAGAATTTACTTGAAGTCATAAATAAAGCTTGGCGAAATAACAAGGACCAAGTTTCCATGGTCGTTATTAAAGGAACAGGTCCAGCTAAGCAGCCAGACTTTTTTGAAGCAGCAGGTCTCGTAAAGCAGCATCTGGCAGAACCTATGGTTGCGGAAAAACTTGGAGCTTTTGAACTAAGTTCTCTAAAGAGTAATTTGTTAATAGCTCTTGCCGGTGGTGCTGAATATTCCCCAGCAAGAGTTTGGTTGGATTGGGGCGGAACAACTGCAATTGTTGCTAGACCAAGACCAGAACTTTGGTCGGAACTAATTTCTAGAGCTCGGAATAGTTCTGGCACGTTACATGTTCCAGTGCTAAAAAGTAGAGCTCAAGGAATTGACATTCAAAACCTCAGCGATGAAGAACTAGCTAATGTTTCTGGATTGGATCTCGTTCAAGATTATGAAGCTATTGCTGGTTGGTTATCTATGTTGGCTAGGACTGAAACAGGTGGTCTAGTCCTTGGTTGTTATGCATATGCTCCTGGTGTTAAACACATAGAAGTTCAGGCGGTTCAACACTGTCTGGGTAGGGTGATGTCTGAAGCTTTGCCCAAGAGCAGAGTCACTTTGAATTGGTTAGCCACTCCGACAGATGCCTATGCTGTCCCAATTGATGTGGTCAACGACATAAATAATAGGTATCACCAAAGAACAGCACTAATTAGGGTCAGAGACCTGATTTTTGGAGTTCGCAAACATCAATTTGAGCTTTTTGAAACTGAATCAGGTCAAAGAATGGCAATTATGGATGCCACTTCGGCACTCCAAGGGCCTTCCTATGCGCTGGCAAAGCGAACGCAGCGTTGGATGGCCTACCAACAGTTATTTGCAGGCAGAAATGTCGCTTATTTGGTCTCACCACCTGCTGAAACCAGATCAGTCCTTAATAAGAGGATTCTGAGGCTCACTTACGCTGGAGCCCCAGCTTTTGGGCTAGACCCTTTTGCCGTAGATCAGGCGGTTTCAGTGGCCACTGGGCTGCTGGTTGCTGAATTGTCTGCCCCTAGAAGCCAAAATGCCCTGTCCGGTTACTTGGATTTAGCGGTTCATGGCGGTTTATGGCGGGTTATTTACTCGCCAAAGTCAGCCTGGCGAGCAGCCACGATACTAGGCGCAATCACCCTCGGTTTATAGCCTAAACCCGCGTGACATAAAGGCAAACGCTTACATAACAAATACATAAAGACTCAATGAAAGCGGTTTCTCGAAAGCGGTTTCAGGCATAAAGTCAAACCAAGCCATTAAATGGCGAGCAATACCTAGTACTCGGGATTTCCTCGGTGCTGGATCTATTAATACTGAAAGGTACATGGATGAACCTCAAAAATTCGAGACTGATGTCATTGGCGACATCGATCTTGGTCATTGGTTCTTCGTTTGTCGGACTAGGTGCAACTGCTGCTAACGCTGCTTCATCACCTATTAACGTGACATTCGAAAGCAATGACACATCAGGATATAGTTTTGTGGACTACGACGGTAACGTCACCTCCACAACAACTTCACAACCTGCTGGAGCCGGATTCACTTCTGGCACTGCAATGAAAATGGACAACGATGGAGCTCCTTGGTCAGGAACAACTTTCCTAACTATCGACTCAACTTCATCTTTGCTATCAGCTGCAAACAAGACCGCGTCAATCAACATCTATGCACCAGATGCATTAGACCGTTGTGTTGACCTAAAGCTTGAAGGTACTGCAGTTGCTGAAAAGACTTTGCACATTTCAGGTGCAGGTTGGCAGACACTTACTTTTGACTACAGTTCTGTCTTTGACCCTTCAGCTAACTACGTCAAGGCAAGCCTTATGCCAAACATCGCAAACGTTGGATGTGGCGACTGGGGAACTTGGCCTAAAGGTCTAACCACTTGGTATGTAGATAACATCTCATTCCCAGGTGCCGTTAACGCTGATGTTGTGATTCCAAGAACTACTCCTTCAGTGCTAGTTAACTTCGAATCAAATGACACTTCTGGTTACGCACTTACGAACTTCGGTGGTGTAGATGCTGCTCTAGACACTGGTGCTCCAGATGGTGGATCACTTGGTTCAACCACTGCACTTCGTATCAAGGATCAAGGTGACTGCTGGTCAGGAACCACTTTCCTAACTCGCGGTGCTAAAGAGTCACTTGTCTCGTCGGCTAACCCAGTTGTAAAGGCAAACATTTATGCTCCAGTCGCGGGTAAGGTGCTAAAGCTAAAGCTTGAGAACGCACTTACCGGTGCATTCAAAGAAGTGGATGTAACAAGCGTTGTTGGTTGGAAGACCTACAGCTTCGACTTCACTGGCTTTGATGCAAATGTTGACTACAACAAAGCTTCTATCTTCATGAACTTCACTTGTGCAAGTGGAAGCAAGGGATCTCAGGGCTATGGTATTGACGACATCGCTTTCAACGGTGCAACTGGTGCAGCTCTAGGTGCGGTAACTCCTCCTACTCCGTTCAATGGCAACGCAACCGTTCGTCTAGCTGGAATCGATTCAACTAACTCAGTTGAGCGCACAGCAGATGAGACCACCTGGTGCGTTACTAACCCTTGGTACCGTTGTGGCGTTCGCGCAATCACAAAGCAGGTTCCAGTTGGTTCAACTCAGCACCTAACCTTCGTAGTGAGCAACTCAGCTGATGGCAAGCCACTTGCTAACACCTCAGTTACTTTGGTACTAGGTAAGGCGTGGTCAGGTTCAACTGCACACTCTAAGGTAGGCACCACAGCAACTGCTGGTGGCGACTGCTGGTGTGGAAATGACCAGGCTTCTGTTTCTGGTGTAACTGGTTCAGACGGTACCGTTTCATTTGATCTAGTAAACACTGACGTTGCTGCAGACGCTGCTGACAACCCAGGTTCTGCTCTAAACCAGATGCCAACCGGTAAAGATCTTCGTCTACAAATTGCCGCATGGGTAACTAGCCAGACTCAGGACTCTATCGACGTAATCGACCTGGTTTACTACAAGCCAGCTGATGTTGCTCCAACTCCAACCATCGTTACTCGCGTGACTGGAATTGACTCATCAAACGCTTATGTAGGATCTTGTGAAGGCTGGTGCCAGTACTACGCAGACGGACTTCGCTACTTCGAGCGTGGTGTGACTGTTGGTACAACTACCACAATTTCATACACCGTTACCGCAAATGGCGCTCCATACGCTAACAAGACCGTTCACTTGCTCTTGGGTAAGACTTACTCAGGTTCAAATGCAAAAGTCAGCGTTAATGGAAAGTCATTCTCTGGTGGAGGAGAAACTGTTATTGATTTGGTCACCAACTCACAGGGTGTTGTCACCTTCGATGTTGTAAACACCAACTTCAACGCAGATGCAGATCCATACCAGGAGAGAAACCTAGCTCACCCAGTAAACGGTAAGCACCTATTTGCACAGCTAGCTCTAGTTGGCGAAAAGGGTAACGGCGACGTTCTAGACATCCTTGACTTGGTTTACTACCAGCCAAAGGGTGCAGAGCCTGCAACTACCTACAACGTAAGACTTGCAGACTGGTCAGCAGCTAACTCATTCGACGGAACCCACATCTGGGGTGACGGCGGTCTTGGCAGCTGGTTCGACGCAACTACTCGTTACTTCGCACACTATGTTGCGGCTGGATCAACTTTCAACGTTCGCTACAAGGTCACTAACGCAGCCACTGGCGCTAACGCTCCAAATGGAACTGTTGTTACTTTGTACCTAGGTTCAGCTTGGTCAGGTTCAAACGCTAAGTTCACCGTGAACGGTGTCGCTGTTGATGGTAGAACCAAGTGGGGTGCTAATGGTCAGCTTGACCAGGCCACCACTACAGCTACTGTAAGCAACGGATACATCACTGTTCCGATGACTGCAACTGACGTTGTTGAAGATGCAACTGTAAACCCAGGTAACC
>DDPP01000074.1:18291-25729 GCA_002342255.1 Micrococcales bacterium UBA2465 | reverse complement strand
TGGTAAGAAGGGTCAGGCAATTGACATCGTTGGAACCAACCTGGGAGATGCGCTAGGTTCAAGTGTGACTTTGTTTACACCTGCCATTGGCAAGACTCCGGCAATTTCAACTCCAGTAACTGTTCTTGCAGTTAGTGCAGATGGAACTCGCTTGACCGTTGCATCACCTAACTCAGCTCAAAAGGGTTACTTCAAGGTCACCAACTCGGGAGGCACTGCTACCTCAGCAACTGCCTTCACATCGGCGACCTCAGCAACTGCGAAGCCCGCTATCACTCTTGTCGCCTCATTGGTGAAAGAAGTTGGTGCAAGCTTCACTTTGACTGGAACTAACCTAGGTTCATCTACCAACATCGCTATCGGCGGAGTCAGCGCACCATTTACTGTACTTTCTGCAAACAGCGTGTCGGTAACTGTTCCTGCTGGAGTTACTTCAGGTTCAACCATCTCGGCAACTAACGCAGGTGGTACTGTCAGCTCAACCAAGTTCGTCTACCAAGCTGCTGTGATCACAGACATCACAACAAGTGGCAAGGTTGGCGCAACTGTAACTGTGACTGGTAAGAACCTAAAGGCAACCAAGGTCGTATTTGCAGGTAACAAGACTGCAAAGATTTTGACCAACACTGGTTCAACTCTTACCTTCGCAGTTCCTACTGGTGCTGCTACTGGTGCAATAGTGATTACAACTGGTGCAGGTACTGTTACCTCACAGTCATTCACTGTTCTACCTCCAGCACCAACAGTAACTTCCTTCACACCTACCACAGGTAAGAAGGGTGTCACTTTGGTTTCTGTCAAGGGAGCCAACCTATCGGGTGCAACTGTTACCGTGGGTTCAACCCAGGTGACCGTAGCTGCAGGATCAACTGCTACCTTGCTGAAGTTCGTAATCCCTGCCGGTGCAGCAACAGGCAAGATTACAGTTACTACCGCAGGTGGATCAGCCACATCAACTGCTAGCTTGACTGTAACCAACTAGTACTGAAAAAAAGATTTAGCCCACCTCGTAACGGGGTGGGCTAAATCTCTTTAAGCAATAGGTAATACTGCTACAAATTCTGTCTTGCTGGTTGAACCATTCCAAGTCAGCGAAGTATTCAAGCATAGTGAATTGAATATGGCTGAACCGATACCATCGGCACGTCTAGGTGTTGGTTTAGAGCCGTTGTTCTCGACTCTGATCATTAGGTTCTCAACTTCATCCAAGCTGAGTTGAATCTCAACTTCCGTTGCCATACCGTGCTTTATTGCATTGCTGACAGATTCCTTTAGAATCTCATTTACAACTAAAGAACTTTCAAGGTTCTGATTGATTCTTTTTCTCAAGGTTGAGTCAGCAACAAATTTGATTTGGCTGATTCCTTCCCAAGTGCTCCGAATGGCATTCAGGCTATCCTCAACTGAAATTAGGTCTAGCCTCGGTTCCCTTAGAGCATCGGCTGCTCGATTTAGGTCATTCAGAATTGCTTCACGGCCTTCATCCGAGAAAGTAGATTTGGAGGAAAGTCGCATAGTTGCGGCAGTTAGAGCAGCTTGTACCTTGCCATGCAGCAAGGTGTACCAGGTGCTCTTAGCAATCCACATACGCTGTTCGAAGAGTTTGTTCTCTCTTGAGAACTGGTCAACAACTCTTTTGAGTCTTACCTCGATAGCAGCTCTACGCGCTTCAATGATCATCGACTGGCTGAACAACATGGAGATGCAAGCGCCAACAACAAGCAAGGTTGGCATCAGGACATTTGAATTTGGGTCGTGTGGGATTTGGTAAAGCAATAAATATGCAGGTAACGAAGCTGAAAAGGCTGGTAACCAGCAAGTGAAAAGAATTTGATTGACACTTGCATTCTTGAAGGCTTTGGTCAGGTATTTATACAACAGAAGAGCAAAGAGATAGGTAAGAGAAGCCAGCAGGACATCCAAACCAGTAGCTTGTTTCAGAAACATTTGACACATTGACATCCAACAGATGAAGACAAAAATGAATGAAGCAAATGGTCGAATCGCTCTAGAGTAATCAAGTCGAATTTGTTCAGGTGGAGTTAGAGTAACCGAGCTAGCTGGAATCTGCCGCTGAAGTCGACTAGCCTCTTCGGATAGGGCCTTGCTAATAGGTTTAACCTCATCTCGAAGGAAATCTTGAATTCGCTTTGCTACTTCAGCTGGTCGTTCTGATGATCTAATTGACTCTCGAATTGCAGTCAATCTAGGCATCAATTCATCGGTGGTCCTTTTGCGAAGCTCTGCTTCTTCTTCCTTGAAAATTTCGCTGATGTTTTCCCTGAAGCCAATCAAGTACTGCTCTTTGTCCAGGAGTTCTCGTTGAATCTTGGTCTGTTCAATGCGAGCTCCCAGGATGTTCGAGTAAACGAGAAGAATTCCGATTCCTATTCCCACTCCACCGAAGAATCTAACCAGGTAGTTGCCGCTATCTGGAACACCAAAAACTTCACAGAAAAATAAGGTGGCGGCGTTTTTAACCCCCATGCTGGTAGCCGCGGTTGCCAAGTTGAAGTATGGGCGTTCATTTTCAGAAAAATTCAGTCTGCGACCTAGCCACCAAAACAGAACTACAATAACAAGACCGCAAAGAAATGCCAGAGTATTAATCGGGAACCAAAGGACGGTGTAATTGTTTAGTCGGGCAGCGTCAAAGGCGAGACTGGAAAGCGACACCACAACAATGGCAAAAACCAAAATCGGGATTCCCCAGACCTCAGTTAGTCCCAGCCTGCGCCAAGATTTGGCAAAACTTAGTTCATTAGTTGACACAGTTTCTCCCGAGTTCTTGCAACCAGATAAGTCTAGTTTTGCCACGGATTAGCGGTCGATGACCTGCCCGAAGCCTTGGTACGAGGAGTAGTGGATCCAGTCAACCAGAACCTGTCCTCGCAAAATAGTTCCAGCAGGAACATTAGGCAAGCTTGCTTGGAAAGGGTAAACGCTAAAGACGATGAACTCCGGAACATCGAATGGCCAAGTGCCGCCATCTCGAACGACCTGAGCTTTGGCGAAACTCTTATAGACAGTTCCATCTAGCAAGAAGTCGATAGTAGTTGGAGTCCACTGTAGGCCGTAAATGTGGTAATCGCTGGAAAGCTGGGCTCGGTTCAGCGGTGCATTAGTGCTAAATCCTCCACCGCCATTCCAGTCGGTAGTTGTCCCAGCATAGTTACCGTGAATAGTTGCACTAGAGCCAAAATCAGTCCAAGGTCCGGATTCTTGAATGTCAAATTCACCGCAAGTTGGCCAGTGAGCAACATCTTCACCGAACATATAGAAAGCGCTGAACCAACCAGGATCGGAAGCTATCTTTATTCTTGCCTCAACCTTTCCGTTCAGGAATGCAGTCTTACCTAGGGTGTGGATTATTCCACCGTTCCAACTACCGTCAGAACATTTTTGCATTCCAATAGCAAGATTTCCATTGCCATCTTCTTGAACTAGATCTGGAGCAGTACCCTGGATGAAGTTATTCCAGTCCAGCGCATACTTCCATGAATCTGAGTTTGGTCTACTTCCAGCAACACCATTGAAATCTTCAGACCAAAGGTAGTTGCCACCTAGAGTCGGATTTGCCGAGAGAGTTGGGCTCGTGGAAGTTGTAGTGATAGATGACTTTCTAACCTGAGCACCTGGGAATAGGAAGTTTTTGAAGTAATACTTTTGTCCAGTAGAAGCCATCCCTGGATTTACCATAAGCGCCAGAGTCGAGTAATTAGTTTGTGGATCGAAGGACTGTGAACCAGGAGCTAGATTGTTGAAGTCGAAGGTTATGGTTTCCCACTGGTTGGCTTTGGTTGTGAAAGCTTTAGCTTCGACAAACTTTGTGTAATTCACCCGTTCGTTTTGCAAGCGCAACAAGATTGCCATGTTGGCTGCCGGTGCATAGACCTGAACGGTTACTGTTCGATTATTAGTCGAAGTGAAATTACCAGAAGGAAGAGTGGTTAGAACCGAGTAGTCCCAGATTCCCGAAGGTGAATCTGATCTTCCTCTGGTAACGGCTAGGACAGTGTCCTTGCCGTTGACTGGGTCAACATCTATATTCGCAATCTGCCCAAATAGGGTAATTCCTGAACAGGCTTGATAGAACAGGCTATCAATCGGTCCAGAAGGGGTATATAAGGTGTTGTCCTCTGTGCCGCCGCCGTTGTTACCTCCACCACCAGCGTTACCGGCACTGAGGCTGTATTCCAAGTTAGTGATGTCAATGGTGTCAACCGCAAGGTCGGTCACCCAAGCAGCAATCTGAGTGTAAAGTCCTGCTCGAGGTGAACCGTCTAAACCGGTTATTGCAAAACTGACGATGCCCAAACTATCTGTGGTTCCAGTAACAGTTAATTGATCAAGTGGTGATTTATCAGATCCCGTGGTGCTTTGGTTTCCAACACTTACTTTTGCGTTGGAACCGCCAAATCTCTTTCCTACGCTCAGATTCACCAGCTTGTTTGCAACTGGGTTACCTTTAGAGTCGGTCACCTTGTATTTCATGGTGGTGGTGCTTAGAACTTGAACCTGTGCGATTCTGAAACTTAGACCCGGGTGATACCAGCCATTTGCCACCCAGCTATTTGCTGCTCCAACATCACTATTTGAATTCGTGTCGTCAAAGTTCTGTTGTCTTATTGTCCAGGGACCTACCTGAACAGCAGGAGGTTGAACCGTTGAAGTCAACGCGATGGTGACAGATTTGATAACACTCTTGGCTGCTAAGTAATTAGCATCTCCGGAATTAGTAGCTCTGATGGTGCATTTACCTACTTTTATTGCATGCACTTTGTTGCCGTCTACGGAACAAACACTCTTAGTGCTGGAGATCAGCAAAGTAATTCCAGATGTCTGAGTAGTGCTAATCGTGGCATCAGGGTTAGCCATTGACAGCCAATCAAAATCTGAAACAGTTATAACGTTCGGAGCTTTAGCTACGGTGAAACTGCGAGTGACGCTTCGGGCCGGTTTGTAGTTTGCTGTTCCCGGATTGCTGGCTGTGACTTTACAGATACCAGCACTGAGAATTTTCACAACTCGTTGAGTTTTAAGTTGACAAACCGCTGGTGTAGAAATTGAAGCCGTAGTTACACCAGCATTTTCGGAGATATTCAAAGCTATGTCAGGATCACCGTAGGTCACTTTCGTGAGTGGAGCGAAGGTTATAACGGTTGTGGGAAGGGTCACCGCAGAGCTTAATTGGACGGAACTTAGCGCTAAGATAGCGCTCAAAATAAGGGTTAGTTTCCGTCTCATGTTCTTAGCCTAAGCCCTCTGAAAGGGCTTTCACAGAGTCCTAGAGCATTACTCTCAGATAATCCGCAACATCGGCCATGACCCGCTCATCTACTGAATGACCTAAACCTGGATAGGTCTTGGTGATTGCTTTGGTATGAGTTTGTAGCCAAGAGTTGAGTTTGGAAATAGCTTCTTTGGTAATCAGTGGATCTTCTAAACCACGACAGTAGATAACTCTAGGTTTATTCAGTTCAAGAGTTTTATCTCCAGCTAGTTCTCCAGAGTAGATAAAGCCAGACAGGATTACTGTTGCTTGAATCTTTTCGGGCCGGGTTCTTAGCAACTGAGTTGCCATCAAGGATCCCTGAGAGAAACCAATCAGGATTAGTTTGGATTGCTCTGGGACCATTTGATCTATCCAATCCCAAAGGGATTGGGTTACTCCTAATACATCCTCTGCTGAAGGGTTTAGAGCTTGAGTCAGTTGGTACCAAGCGAACCCCGAATATTCAGAATTCAGTGGTGCCCTAGGAGAAAGCCAAGGAAGGTCCGGCAGATAGTTGATTAGTTCAGGCAGATCTCTCTCGTCTGCTCCATAGCCATGCAGGAAAACTACAACTGGCTGCCCCTCAGTTATGGTGCCACCAGAAACGAATTTCACTATCTCCAGGGACATAGGTTAGTTAACCGCTTCAGGGTCATAAATCATTTCCCTTACTTCTTGATCGCAACGACAGGATTTGGCTATCTTTTGAGCCCAAAAGTATGCCTCTTTTTCAGTTTCAACATCTATTACTGAAAAGCCGCCTAATCTAACTTCACTGGCTTTGATAGGTCCGACCTTTACTTCACCGAGTTCGTTTATGACTACGGGCTTATCTTCAAAGAAACCTCCACCAAATTGCCAAACTCCAGCAGCCTTAGCTTCTCTGACCACCGCATGGGAATCTTCGGCTACCTGGGGTAGTTCGTGCATGGGAAACTTCATGTCTCCGTCATTGAAAGATATTATGAATCTGCGCACTTAGAAGCCTTTCTACTTTCTATAAGACTATTCGAGTCTTTTATCTGAAGGGAGATAGAGGTAAAGGTATGCTCCTATTATGAGTAATTTAGAACGCCCTGAAATTGAACCTATGTTGGAGCCTGCTCCAACTGTTCTGACCATGAAAGACATCGTTGTTGGTGAAGGAGCTGAAGCACCTGCTGGCGCAACAGTTGAAGTTCACTACATGGGTGTTGACTATGAAACCGGTGAAGAGTTTGACTCCTCATGGAGTCGAGATGAGTCAATTGAATTCCCACTTGGCAGACTTATCAAAGCTTGGCAAGAAGGTATTCCAGGGATGAAAGTCGGCGGCAGAAGAATGCTGATCTGCCCTCCAGAGATGGCTTATGGTCCTGCTGGTGGCGGTCACGCTCTATCTGGCAAAACCTTGGTGTTCGTTATTGATCTTCTAGGCGTTAATTAAACAAAGGCATAAATGAAAGAACCCCTTCTTGGAAGAAGGGGTTCTAGTAGGCCCCGTCGGGATCGAACCGACGACCCACGGATTAAAAGTCCGTTGCTCTAACCAACTGAGCTAGAGGCCCGTATTACAACTTTCCTATTCTAATCAAAACCTCAGTGATTAGCGAAGGCGATGGTGGCTTGAACGGCATTCTTCCAGCGCTCGTATTCACTGTCTAGGTTAGATTTTGGTGTGAATTGGCCCTCCACCGGATTTAGGTTCTTTAGATCAGCCATATTCCACAAACCAATTCCTAGCCCTGCTAGGTAGGCAGCGCCGAGAGCGGTGGACTCCAGTTGCTTTGGTCTTTC
Source organism: Micrococcales bacterium UBA2465 (assembly GCA_002342255.1). Classification (GTDB taxonomy): domain Bacteria; phylum Actinomycetota; class Actinomycetes; order Actinomycetales; family Microbacteriaceae; genus Rhodoluna. The sequence continues at coordinate 18,678 of DDPP01000074.1, read as the reverse complement.
GATTGTGGTCTGTAGCAGGTCTGTCTGGATTTGCATCAACAGGTTGTTAGCTGATGCACCACCATCAACTCGAAGAGTTGATAGTTCGGCATTCATGGCATCGAATACATCTCTTACCTGGAACGCAAGAGCTTCTAGAGTTGCTCTAGCTAAATGACCTCGTTGAGTTCCTCTGGTGAGACCAAAGACAGTTCCTCTGGCATCAGGTTGCCAATAAGGAGCACCTAGACCGGTGAGAGCTGGAACAAATACCAATCCACCGTTATCGCTAACTGTTCTAGCTAGCTCTTCTATTTCTGCAGCATTAGAAATAATCTTTAGTTCATCTCTTAGCCACTGCACTGCTGCTCCTGAAACAAACACAGATCCTTCGTTGGCATAAGTAAT
>DDPP01000074.1:2250-18227 GCA_002342255.1 Micrococcales bacterium UBA2465 | reverse complement strand
GTGCATTTAGCACCACCAACTTCAAACTGAGTTTGCCCAAATAGAGCTGCTTGCTGATCTCCTGCAACACCGGCGATAGGCACATCAAGACCAAAGAATGATTCTGGATTGGTATTACCGATAACGCCACTTGAATCAGTCACGGTAGCTAGTGCATGCTTAGGTATCTCAAACAGATCTAGTAAGTCATTACACCAGTCACCGGTGTGGATATCGTAAAGCTGTGTTCTCGATGCATTACTTGCATCAGTAGCATGAACCTTACCGTTGGTAAGTTTTGCCATAAGAAAAGTGTCTATGGTGCCAACCACAGCTGAACCTGAGATTACTTTTTCCCAAACCGCTTTATTGTTTTTGGCTATCCAACGAAGTTTAGATGCACTGAAGTAAGGATCTAGCGGTAATCCAGTTAGCCTCTGCACTGATGGACCAGCGTTTAGCTCCTCAAGGATTTTAGTGGTTCGGCGATCTTGCCAAACAATGGCATTACATTCTGGTTTTAAGGTTGTCTTATCCCAGATCCCAACAGTTTCTCTTTGGTTAGTGATTCCGATAGCAAGGATTGGGGTATTTATTTGATCTAAGACTTGCTTTACTGAAAAGACGGTGGCATCCCAGATTTCATTTAGGTCATGTTCTACCCAGCCTGGTTGAGGATAGTGCTGAGGGAATTCGGTATAGCCTCTGGCAACAATGCTTCCTGAAGCATCAACCGCAAGGGCGGTGATTCCAGTAGTTCCAGCATCTATCGCGAGAATCATCTTTTTCCTTAGTGGGGCATAGGTTCATAAACCACATCTTCTGGTTCTGCAGATTTCCTAGGCCATTCAATTAACAACATAGCCCCTAACATCAGTAAGCCACCGATAACCGTCTGGGTGCTGAGCACTTCTTGGCCCACGGCAACCGAGGTGGCTGCAGCAAAGACAACTTCCATGGTGAGAATGATGGCCACTCTAGAGGCATCCATGATTGATTGAGCCCAGGTCTGGAAGAAGAACGCGATAGCTGTTGCAAATACGGCGGAGAATAATATGGCAAACCAGACCTGACCATCCAGTGGTGCCTGAATGCCATCGGGAACAGCACCTACCCAACACAACACGGCAACTGTCACCAACTGGATAACGGTTAGGGCATAGACATCTTTGTTTGGTGACCATCTGGATAATCCAACAATATGCACGGCAAAACCTAGAGCACAAAGCATGGTCCAGATTTGACTGTAATCAAAGCTGGCATCCTTGATAGTTATGAATGCTAAACCTAAAGTTGCCAGAATCGCACCTAAGGCAACAATAGAGTTAGGTTTCCTTTTGAAGAACAACCAGATCAAAAGAGGAGTCAAAACAACATAGAGCCCAGTAATGAAACTGGTTATGGCTGCGGTTGAAGAAATAAGTCCAATAGTTTGAGTTACATAGGCAAAACCTAAAATAATTCCAAGAATGATTCCATATTTCAAAGTCTCACCTTTGAAAGCTAAAACAGTTTTCGGTTTAACCGCAATCATCAGTAGTGATGCAATGCTGAATCGGATGGCTAGAAAGTCAAAGACTGGGATCTTGTTCATGGCTGGTTTCATCACCACGAATGAAGCACCCCAGGCGATAGTTACTATCAGTAGGGCAGCAACTGCTAGGCCGTTTCTCTTCACCAACTAAGTCTATTTGTGACGTTTAATCTTGGTGTTGTGAGCTACGTGCCTGACCATGCTTGGGAAAACCAAACCGTGCATTGGGTAGACGCTAAACCAATAGAGATGTCCAAGTAATCCCTTGGGAACATAAATGGCTCGTTGAATTACTTTGGTGCCACCGGTGGCTGTGCTTTCGGCTTTGAATTCCAACCAGGCCAATCCTGGCAATTTCATTTCTGCTCTAAGTCTTAGCAGATGGGGGCGTTCGATAGCTTCAACTCTCCAAAAATCCAAGGCGTCACCGTCGATTAGGTGGTTTGGATCTCGGCGTCCTCTGCGCAGACCAACACCGCCGATGAATCTATCCATCAGTCCGCGAAGTTCCCAAGCCCAGGTCGCGGTTGAATAACCGTTGTCTCCACCGATAGATTCAATTCGCTGCCAGACTTCATCAATAGTGTCGTCAGTTAATTCAGTTCTCACATCGGTGTAAAGCGAACCACCCGCCCATTTTGGGTCAGTAGGTAGTGGTTCGCTTGGACTACCAGGCAGTGAAGCGTTAGACCAGCGAGTTTCCACGTTAGCTTCTTTGATACGAGTAAGAGCCAGAGCAACTGCACTCTTGAATGGCGTTAGTCCAGCCGGCGGGTCAGGGATGTATTGCTTGATTGACTCATCACTGGCAACAACTTCGTTTTTGAGACTGTCAATCAACCTTCTGGCAAGAGTAATCGGAACCGGTGTGACTAAACCAACCCAGCCACTAGATAGCCGCGGAGTTAACACTGGCAATGGGAGTATCAGTCGCTTCTTTAGTCCAGCCGCTTCGGCATACTGCAGCATTAGCTGCTTATAGGTGAGTACCTCTGGGCCACCGATATCGAACCATCGATTAAGTTTTTCTTTGATTGAAGCTGAGCCAACAAGGTAACGTAAAACATCTCTAACCGCTATTGGTTGAATACGAACGTTTACCCACTTCGGTGTAATCATCACTGGCAAACGTTCGGTCAAATAGCGGAGCATTTCAAAAGAAGCTGAGCCAGATCCAATTACCACACCAGCTCTTAGCTCAATAGTTGGAACACCGGATTCTCTTAGGATTTCTCCGGTTTCAGCTCTAGAAGAAAGGTGAGCTGAGAGCTTTGCTGTTTCTTCGGCCATACCACCAAGATAAATAATTCGACTCACGCCATTAGCTTTGGCAGCTTTACCGAATGTCTCAGCCCACTGTTTCTCTTCAGCCTCAAAATTGTCCTTAATCATCAGAGCATGAAGTAGGTAGTATGCAATGTCAACATTTTTTAGTGCTTGATTAACCGATGACTCGTCGGCTGCATCGCCTTCAATGATCTCTACCTGATTAAACCAGGGGTAACTGGTAAGTCTTTCAACATGTCTAGCAAAAACCCTAACTCGGTAACCATGCGCCAACAGTTCTCTAATCAGACGGCCACCAATATAGCCAGTGGCCCCGGTTACCAAACAAAGTGCCGGACTACCGTCAGCGCTCTTGGCTAACTCTAGGTCCGCAGTGATTTCACCAGACATCAGTGGACCTGAGAAACTACGCCTTCAACCGTGTTGCGGTAAAGCGGCTTCTTTTCACCGGCTTCAATGGCAACTGAAAGTCTATTTTCGTGTGGGGCAACCGGGCAGGTAGCAAAGTCGGTATAGGAGCATGGGAAGTTACCGGAATAGTTGAAGTCCAAGATGTATGAGCCATCTTCCTGGTAATTTGCGGTAACCGATCTGCCGGTTCCATAGGTGAAAACATTTGAAGTCTCATCTTTGAAGTAAATTACTAGGTTTTTACTGCCAGCCTTTTCAAAAGCAGTGAGCTTGTATTCAACTCCATCAATCTGGAAAAGCAATACACCAGGAGAGACGTAAAGTGTGGTCATGCCTTCAACCACTGAACCCACTACTACCTCTTTGGCAAATGGGAAAGGTTCAAAGCTAGCTATTACAGAGAATTTAGCATCGTAGTCAAAAGTCAACACACCTTCAAAGGCTTGGAGCATTTCAGATCTTGGATCTCTAGGTCGAACTACCAGTTGGTTATTGCGGAAAGCAAGTTCAACTTTGATGTCATCAAAATCAATAGTCTTGTCTTCCATTCCAATAAACCAGGAGTGGTCCCCAGTGTTGCTTTCTTTTACAAAGACAGTTTCACCATCAGACCACCAGGATCCTGACAGACCAAGAATTTCTTGCGGTTCAGCGCTAAGCCAAACCAAGCTGGTGATTGATAGGAAACCAGTTGGGTCAGAGAAGTTACGATTTCTGGATTCAATCCAGTTGAGCCAGTTCTGCGGTGGGTTAGTCATGGTTTCACTCTACCTCGAGGCTAAACCTCGACCTGCTCCAGTGCTGCAATCTTAAAGTTTCCCTTATTGTTTTTAGCTAAATAAACCAAGTAAAAGCTCCCAGGTTTCAACGAAGAGATTTCTGCCAAATGCTTACGATCGGTCTTAGCTGAGTAATATTCAAGAGCTTGGACAATTATTGGCAAAGCAGGTCGATGACTGCATAACACAGTGCCGGTCTGTGACTCTACCAGCGTATGAACGAGTTTATGTGTTCGTTGCGGTCCATTCTTCGCCCCAAGTTCGCTCAGTTGAGACCGCTCAATCAACTTAACTTTATGTTTTAACACAAACGGTTTTACCGTATCCATGCACCTGCGCCACTTGCTGGAAACAACTCTCTTCACGTCGTAACTAGCCAAAATGTCCTGCAATGACTGAGCTTGCTCTTTGCCAGCCGGAAGTAAGGGTCTGGTTGCCTCACCTTTTGACCATTCTGTTCGCGGGGTTGCCTTGGCATGGCGCAGAATTACCAGTGGTTTAGTTTCTAGCGCTCCAGACTTATCCAAAGCAACTAGCACGTTTAGCGGGGCAATGTCATGTTTGTAGGTGAGTTTCCTTTTTGCTTCTCGGATTGTCATCCATTGCAGGGCGCTTACCTCGTCGTCGGGTCTAAAATTTTGTCGCTTTAGAGCTTTCTCAGTAACCTGGGCAGACCAGTAATGGACTAATTTGGTTTTGCCCTGCTCTAACTCATATTCAATTTCGTAGAGCTTGGGACCGAGGTGAACTTTAAGTCCGGTTTCTTCCTGAATTTCCCTAACCGCACATTCAACTATGTGTTCACCTTTATCGAGCTTGCCCTTAGGCCAACTCCAGTCGTCGTAGCGAATCCGGTGGATCAGTAAAACCTTGAGTTCGCCTTCGTCCTTGCGCCAGAGTATTCCGCCGGCAGCCAAAACCTTCATTAACGATTAACTCCAAGGGTAAGCGTCTTGCTCATCAGGGCATCCTGAACATCAACTAGTTCGGCTGCATTTCTTCCACCGTTGCGCAACCAAGTGCCGTCTGCTTGCAAATGCCAAGATTTAGATTCATCGCTCATACCTAAACTAAACAAGTTTTCCATTTCCTTCAGCTGATCCTCTTGGCGGATTCGAACCAATGTTTCGACTCTGCGATCTAGATTTCTATGCATCATGTCTGCTGAACCAATATAAACTACTGGGTCATTGTCATTTAGGAAACGGAACACTCTGGAGTGTTCTAGATATCTACCTAAAACAGATCTCACCGTGATGTTTTCGCTAAGTCCTGGAACTCCTGCCTTCATGGCACACATTCCTCTGACTAAAATCTCAACTTTCACCCCGGCCATTGAAGCTCGATATAGCGAATCAATAATTCCCTCGTCAACCAAGCTGTTTAGCTTAATTTGAATACCTGAGGGCTTACCGTTAATGGCATTTTTCATCTCAGCAGCAATCAGGTTAGTTAGTCCCTGACGAACACCGACCGGTGAAACCAAGAGCTCGGAGAAGGTTAGATCTTCCGCATATGCGGAAAGGCGGTTGAACAATTTGGCAACGTCTTCACCAACTACATCCCTAGCTGTCAGCAGTCCATAGTCTTCATAGAATCTTGCGGTTTTCGGGTTGTAATTTCCGGTGCCGATGTGACAATAACGCTTTAGCTTGCCATCTTCATGACGAATTACCATGGCCAACTTGCAGTGAGTCTTGAGTCCCACGATTCCATAGACTACGTGAACACCGGCTTGTTCTAATTTTCTGGCCCAGCCGATGTTGTTCTGCTCATCAAATCGAGCCTTGATTTCAACTAGGGCGAGCACCTGCTTGCCAGCTTTAGCTGCACTGATAAGCGCATCGACAATAGGGGAGTCACCGCTGGTGCGGTAAAGAGTTTGCTTAATGGCAAACACCTTAGGATCTTTAGCTGCCTGTTCGATAAAGGCCTGAACGCTGGTGCTAAATGACTCGTAAGGGTGGTGTAACAGGATATCTCGCTGCCGAAGTGCACTGAAGATGCTGGAACCTTCATCGTTGGCTTGTTTTAGATATCGGTTGGTAACCACCTGGTGGGGAAGATAGTGAAGTTCGGGTCTTCTCATGAAAGCAATGTCGCTTAGCCCAGTTAGATCGAGTGGACCTTCTAAGCTGTAAACATCTTCGTCTTCAATATCTAGTTCACCTTTGAGTAGTTCTAGAACCTCTGGATCAATGCTGCTGGAGACTTCAAGACGAACTGCTGGACCGAATCTTCTTCTGGCCAACTCGGCTTCCAGAGCTTGAAGGAGGTTGTCCGTTTCGTCTTCATCTACTTCTAAATCCTCATTACGAGTAACTCTGAAGTTGTGATACTGCAGGATTTCCATTCCCTCAAAAAGATCGCCAAGATTTTGACCAATCAAATCTTCCAACACCACAAAACGAACTCCCGCCCAAGCTCCCGGAACTCTAACGAACCTAGGCAGTGTTGGTGGAACTTTGACCCTGGCAAAAAGCCTGCTGTCATTGTCAGGGTGTTTAACCATTACTGCAATATTTAGTGACAAACCTGAGATATATGGGAACGGGTGAGCAGGGTCAACAGCCAGGGGAGTTAATACCGGGAAGACTTGCTTTCGATAGTAATCACTTAATTGTTCTTTTTCACTTGGATCTAAGTCTTCGAATTTTGTAATGTTTATTCGACTAGCACTAAGTGCAGGTTCGATAGCTTCGAGGTAAAGCTTCGCCTGTCTTTCTTGCAGTTGATGTGTCTTTCGACTTATCTCAGTTAGAACTTGAGCGGGTTCTAAGCCACTACTTGAAGTTACGGCTAAGCCGGTTGCGATTCTTCTTTTTAGACCTGCAACTCTGACCATGAAAAACTCATCAAGGTTGGAAGAAAAAATACTTAGAAAGTTGACTCTTTCTAGAAGGGGAATACTTTCATCTTCGGCTAATTCCAAAACACGTTCGTTGAAGGCTAACCAAGAGATTTCCCGATCGAAGAATCGGTCGTTTGGTAGGTCAAAGCCAGTTGGTGGCAGTTGGATTGCCATTGTTTCTTCAGACATACATAAAATCCTTTCAAAGTTTTCTTTAGTTAAGGTGAACTGTTAGTAACCACCAGAAATTGCTGATTCCTCATCAACAACTAGGTTGAATCGGTAACCCACGTTTCTAACCGTGCTAATTAGTCCCTCTAGGTCACCTAGTTTTGCTCTTAGCCGACGAATATGGACATCAACGGTTCTGGTGCCACCAAAATAGTCATAACCCCAGACTTCGCTTAGCAGCTGGTCTCTGGTGAAAACCCGCCCTGGATGTTGGGCTAGAAACTTCAATAATTCGAATTCTTTGAAGGTGAGATCCATGGGTTGCCCATGGATTTTGGCGGAGTATGAGGCTTCATCAATGACAATTCCAGCAGTTTGAATCTTGCCAGGGTGGTCAAAATCTTTGATTTTTACCAAAGCTAGTCGTATCCGGGCATCAATCTCTCCGGGCCCAGCGGAAGTCAGCAGGAAGTCATCTGCGCCCCATTCGGCTGAAATAGCTGGCAGCGCGGCCTCGCTCACCACCAATATAAGTGGACTAGACAAACCTGTGTTTTGCAATAAAGTTGCCAAGGATTTGGCGTTGATTAGGTCTTTTCGAGCATCGAGCAGAACTATGTCGTGGGCAGGAGCATCGAGAAGGGCAACCGGATCTGGGCTGATGTGACGAACTTTATGGCTAAGGAAACTAAGTGCAGGGAGCAGGCTAAGGTCGGATGACTCCGAAAGTATGAGCAAATGTGCCATTTCACCTCCCGTTTACCCCATAATCTTACTCTTTTCGGGCAAGATGGATTTATGAGCAAGGACTGGATAGCCATTGCAGCGGTCTGGGTTCTCGTTGGGGTTGGGGCTTTAGTTGCCGTTCTAACTTTTGAACCTGGATATGCAATTAGAAGCCTCGGAGTATTAGCAGCCAGCTCATTGGCCCTAGTCTCGGTGGTCAATCTTTTCAACTCACACACTGAAGGCATTGTTCGCAGACAGATCTATACCGCTGGCGGTGCATATGCCATTTTGGGTCTGGCTGGGCTTTACCTGCTACTGAAGTAAACTTTAGATATGCCACTAGACATCTTTTTCTTGGGACTACTCGTTCTTGCCGGTCTTGCCATCGGTGCCATCAGCATCTTAGTAATTTACAAGCTCTTCAAGGGTCAGCGCTAATTGTTCGTAATCCCAGAAGGTTTACCGATTGAGTTAACCCCTTTGGCTTTCCTGGTCGGAACCTGGGAAGGTATTGGAGTTGTTTCTGACAAATACCTTGATCCAGAAAATCACCGAGAACAAAAACTCCAGCAGAGAATTACCTTTTCCTTCAGTGAAGCAAACTACCTCACCTATCACGCAACCACGAGACTTCTGCCTGATCAGACCACTGGGACAACAGAAATTGAATTACCTGCCGAATTAGGTTTCTGGAGATTAGCCAAACCAGCAGAAACTGCAGATCACGGTCCCGCAGTGTTGCCGGGTTTTGGTGAAAGAAAAATTATTTCTGCTGAAGATTTGGAGCAGTATCGCAATGAACGCGGTGGATTTGATATCGAAGCTTCAATTATTCATCCAGGTGGAGCCTACGAGTTTTATGCCGGTCAGGTTAAAAGTGGACGAATCGATATGAGAACCGTCGCAGGATCGCATATGCCAGCTCACCTAATTGAAGCAGGTAAAGGTTGGGGTTATGCAGAACGCATGTATGGCACGGTAACTAAAGATGCAGTTACCAAGTTGTTTTGGATTATGGAAGTTTCAGCTTCGGTTAGAGAGCCTCAGGTTCCTTTAGTTTCTGTTGAGTTGGTTCGAATTGCCTAATCCAAATCAGGAACAAAAAGACCTGCTTGCTGGCCTTTCTTATGTTTCTTTGGATAAAAAAGTTTTAGAAATTTCTGGAACAGATCGCCTAACTTGGCTAAATGACATGCTGAGTCAAAAACTAGATGACCTAAAACCAGGTCAATCAGTTGAAGCACTCTGGCTTGATGCCCAAGGAAGAGTTCTAAGAGATTTCCATATCTTGGATGATGGTGATAAGACCTATCTGATTACATTCACCGAAGGCTTTGAAGCTTTTCTGAATTCAATTTCACGAATGATTTTTAGAGCGCAAGTGACTCTCAAAGACCGCACAGATTTACAGGTGGTAGCTACTTTTGTCAGCCCAATTGAAGGCTCAGAGCTTTCCTGGCAAGACCCGTGGCCAGCAACGACGCCAGGTGGCTGGCGTTATGGAGTGCTAGAAGGTGTTGACTGGAATTACTTTGAATCAACCATCACTTCCTTGCCAACTGGGCTAACCCCAGCTTCAACTATGGCACTGGATGCCTTGAGGGTGGCGGCCAAAAGACCTGCTGGGCCTAATGAAATTGATGAGCGCTCCATACCCCATGAGTATGACTGGCTAGCCACAGCAGTGCATTTGGATAAGGGTTGCTATCGCGGTCAGGAAACAGTAGCGAAGGTTCACAACCTTGGCGCTCCACCTAGAAGATTGGTCTTTTTGCATCTTGATGGATCCGGTCACCTAGTTCCAGAGCTAGGGGATGAAGTTATAGCTGAGGATGGGATTGGCAAGATCACCTCGGTAGGTTCTCATTATGAAATGGGTCCTATTGCCTTGGCAGTGATCAAACGAAACAGCTCTATGGAACAAGTTTCAGTGAAACTTTCTTCAGGTGCAATGGTTTCAGCAGCTGTTGAAGAGATAGTTCCAAGCAATGCCGGTGGAGTCGTTGATCTAGGCGATTTTAGGAAGAAGCGCTAACCGCGTTCCAGTCAACGGTTAGTTCACCAAGTTTCCATCTTTTTGGTTCTGCTTTGATTGGCCAACCCATACCAAGTAATTGGTAACAAACCGCGGTGAATCTTTGAATAGGGGAGAACACCGATAACCCTGCATTATTCGACCAAGCAAGATCTAAGTCGGTCAAAAACTTATGAATCTTTTCACCTTCAACGTTGTGGTGAATCAGCGCTTTTGGTAGCCGCTCGGCAACTGTTGAAGGTGTCTGTAATCCAATCAATCGATAAGAGAGAGTTAGTGAGACTGGAGAATATTTGGACAGGGTGACCCAGCTGGCTAATCTGCCAATCTCATCGCAGGTTCCCTCAACTATCAGACCATCTGGTTCTAGCCTTTCCTGCAATAACTTCCATGCTGGAGCAACTTGATCTTCGTCATACTGTCTGAGCACATTCATGGCTCTAATTAGGGTTACTTCTTTACGGTTTAGTTCTTCGGGTATCGGAACTTCAAATCCACCTAATTGAAATAGCAAATCTTTGTTTTCAAAAGGCTTAGCTTTAATTACTCGATCTCGATCAATTTCAATTCCCAAAACCGATGCCTTGCTATTGACCTGTTTGATTCGAGCTAGGAGTTCTAAAGTGGTGGTTGGATTAGCTCCAAATCCAAGATCGACCACTAGCGGATTGCTGTGTTGTCTGAGGATGGCTTGATTGCAGATAAACCGGTCGACTCTTCGGAGCCGATTGGGGTTGGTCGTTCCCCTGGTGATTTCACCTACTGGTCTGCGTATCGCCACCAGTTAAGGCTAACTAGATAAACTTGAGGCTATGACCGAATACAGACTGATTCTCTTGCGCCACGGTAATTCCGTTTGGAACCAACAGAACCTCTTTACCGGTTGGGTTGATGTTGATTTGAGCGACCTAGGTAGAGAAGAGGCCAAAAGAGCAGGTGAATTACTTGCCAGTTCAGGCTTGAAGCCAGACCTGCTTTATACCAGTCGTCTAAAGCGAGCCATCAACACCGCACACATCGCCCTATCGGCAGCAGATCGTTCATGGATTGATGTGAAGAGAGATTGGCGCTTAAACGAGCGCCACTACGGTGCTCTGCAAGGTAAAGACAAAGCTCAGACTTTGGCTGAATATGGACCTGAACAATTTCAAATCTGGCGAAGATCCTTCGATGTTCCTCCACCAGCTATTGCTGATGAAGATGAATATTCTCAAGCCCACGATGAGCGCTATCAGGATTTAGCAGAAATCCCAAAGACCGAGTGCCTCAAAGATGTTCTGGAGAGAATGATGCCACTCTGGCAAAACGAAATCAGCAAAGACATTATTGCTGGCAGAACTGTTTTGATTACCGCACACGGCAACTCACTAAGAGCATTGGTGAAACACCTAGATGGAATTAGTGATGAGGATATTGCTGAATTGAATATTCCAACCGGAATTCCATTGGTCTATAAACTCGATGAAAATCTAAAACCACTAGTAAAAGGTGGGGAGTATTTAGACCCAGAGGCAGCAGCTGCTGGCGCAGCCGCAGTTGCTAACCAGGGTAAAGCCTAAGCTTCTAGTTCAGCCCATTCACCGGTGGTCAGGTATGCAACTTTTGCTGAAATGTCAACAACGTGGTCAGCAAATCTCTCGTGGTAACGAGATGCCAGAGTGACGTCAACGGTGAATATTGCGTTTTCTTTCCAAGCCGGGCTGAGCACATGATCGAAAACCGAACGGTGTAATTCATCCACTCTTTCGTCTTCAGCTTGGATGGTTCTGGCTAGATCGATATCGGTATTGCGCAGCAACTGGGTTAGTTTTCTAGCTAGAGCACAATCCAGGGCACCCATTTCGCTAAAAATTTTCCTCAGGTTTTCTGGGACGGCACTTTCTGGGTATCTAAATCTAGAAATAGTTGCAATGTGGCCAGCTAGTGAACCCATTCTTTCCAGCGATGCGCTGATTCGAAGGGCAGATACTAAAACACGTAAGTCTCGAGCAACTGGGGATTGTCTGGAGAGGATGCGGATTGCCATTTCGTCGATAGCCAGTGCACGTTCTTCATTTACTTCGGCCAAGGCAATAGCCTCATCAGCTTTCTTGACGTCACTGTTGAGGAAAGCCAGCGAAGCCTTCTCCATGATTTCAGTTACCGACTCGGACAGGTCGACCAGACGTTCCTGAACTTCAGATAGCTCTTGTTGGAAAATTTCACGCATTTTGGTTCCTTTCGAATGAAGTTCACATTCTCACTTCGAAGTGAACACTCTGGTAAGTATTGGTTAACTGTGCCTGACGAATGCCCAAGTTACCCAACCAGACTAAGTCTAAGGGTGAGAGAATTGTTTATGTTAACAAAGTTAACAATTTTCAGGAGAATCTAGCGTGGTCACATCGAACAAAACCAAAAAGGTAGCAGCCGAAGCTGTTGCCTTCTTGGAAGTCTTGTCGGCCGCCGGGGTAATTCTCAATGTTGACAATGAAGTAATTAACCAGAGCGAACAAGCCAAAGATCTAGGCCTAGTTGAATATTCCAAACTCACCAACTCCGAGTTGCAAGATTTGGTAAATCAAGCAAGAACTTCGAGATCAGCGCAAACCAAGGAAATCTTTTTTAGCCGCAACCTAAGAGCTCCTAAGCAATTCTTAGTGGCCAGAGCCACCATGCTCAGCGAAGACTTAGTGATTCTCATGGTTGAAGATCGCACCGAAGCCAAACGTCTTGAAGACACCAAGCATGACTTCGTAGAAAACATTTCCCATGAATTGAAGACTCCGATCAGCGCAATCTCTTTACTTTCCGAGGCATTGCAGGTTGCGATGAATGACCCTGAGCAAGTAAAAAAGTTTGCCGAGAGTTTGCAACGCGAATCTAAACGACTAGGTGCATTGGTTTCAAGAATTATCGAGTTATCTAGAATTCAATCTGGAGATTTATCTGGGGATATAGGTGAGCATGACCTTGCCTACGTTATTACCGAAGCGGTGGATGCCAACCTATTTCTAGCTGAACGCAAGCAGGTAAAAATCAGCGTTGATGTTGTTCCAGATCTTTATGTCGAGGGTGACTCGGAATTGCTCACCATGGCTATCAAGAATTTAGTTGAGAACGCAGTTATTTATAGTGAACCTAATTCCCAGGTTGGAGTTGGGTTAAAGCGTGAAGGCGACTTTGTTGAAGTGACCATTATTGATAACGGTATTGGGATACCGGTGGATCAACAGGAAAGAATCTTTGAACGTTTCTACCGGGTAGATCCATCAAGATCCAGAGACACCGGTGGCACCGGTTTAGGATTATCAATTGTTAAACATGCGGCTAACAATCACGGCGGAGAGATTTCAGTTTTCTCCAGAGTAGGTTTAGGTTCCACTTTCACCCTCCGATTACCACTGCTAAAAGAAAGAGAAGCAAATGACTAAAATCCTGGTTGTTGAAGACGAACCAACAATGCGCGAGACCCTGGTCTTCCTATTACGTAGCGAAGGCTATCAAGTGGTTGAAGCCGAAGATGGCGAAGCAGCGCTAAAGACTTTCAATGCCGAAGGAGCAGACCTAATTCTTCTGGATTTGATGCTGCCTAAACTAAGCGGTAAAGATGTCTGTAAAGCCATTAGAGCTGAATCGGCTGTTCCAGTTATCATGCTCACTGCCAAGGACACTGAGATCGATAAGGTAATCGGTTTTGAAATTGGTGCCGATGACTATGTGACCAAGCCTTATTCCAAGAACGAACTGCTGGCAAGAATGAAAGCTGTTTTAAGAAGAAACGGTGGACCTAAGGAAGCAGAGAACGGAATCCTGGAAGCCGGTCCGGTGAGAATGGACATCGATAGACACATCGTCTATTTCAACGGTGAAAAAGTAACCATGCCACTCAAAGAATTCGAGCTGCTTGAATTACTACTAGAAAACCGCAATCGAGTTTTAACTAGAGGTCAGATTATTGATCAGGTATGGGGATCTAATTACTACGGTGACACCAAGACCCTTGATGTTCACATCAAGCGATTGAGATCGAAGATTGAAGATGACCCTGCACGACCAGTCCACTTGCTTACCGTTCGTGGTTTGGGTTATAAATACGAGGTTTAGTTTTTAGTTAGCTGCTTTGGCTAGAGAATCAATTAGGCTCTGATAGCCCGGCAGGCTTTCATCAAACACTGGCACATTCAGCTCGATTGGCAAAATATCCTCAGTGCTACTAGCCAACGTGAACTTAATGATGGCTCCGGCCCAACTATTGGTGTGATCTGGCTTGGGCAGAGTTAACTGCATTACCGGGTTGCCTGAGTATCCAAGGTTTAGCACCGAATAGGCCTTCACGGTGAATTCTCTGGCTGGCTGGTCATCATAAGACATGACAAAAGTTTGATCTTTTTCGGTTGAGTTTACGAATGAACCAATCAGACCGTAAACGCTTGGCTCTTTAGAATTTGTGAGAATCATCACGTTTCTAGCTTTGACGGAACCTAAGGTGCCTTGGGTGCCGTCACTTGGAGCATATTCCTTGAGTGAGGCAATCGGGCTCATCATGCTGCATGCAGAGGTGCCAAGAATTGCGGTGGTGGCTAGGACAGTGGCTGCCATGACGCGACGAAAAAGCATTTATTCTCCTGGGGACTGTTCTCCCATTCTATCTTCCATAGGTGTGGTAAAATTGGGGTTTACGAAGGGAAGCTATCAATGGAATTCAAAAAAGGTTTAACCGTTGTTTACCCACACCACGGAGCCGCCGAAATCCTTGATGTTGCCAAAAAAGAATTTAGAGGCGAGAAGAAGCTTTACCTAAAGCTCAAAGTTGAAGCCGGAAATCTAATCATCTGGGTGCCTGCCGAAACCGCAGAGTCTGAGGTTGGGGTTAGAGATGTTATCGACGCCAAGGGTGTTCGTAAGGTAGAGAACAAGCTAAAAGAAGAATTCATCGAAGAGCCAACCAACTGGTCAAGAAGATTCAAGGCCAACCAAGAAAAGCTAGCCTCTGGAGATGTTATGAAGGTGGCTGAAATCGTTCGTGATCTTTGGCGACGTCAGCAGGACCGCGGACTTTCCGCAGGTGAGAAGCGTATGTTGGCCAAGGCCATGCAGATTCTGGTCTCTGAACTAGCCCTGGCTCTAAAGCTTGATGATGCTGGAGCAGAAGCCCACATCCTCAAGGTGCTGGCTAAAGGCGCTAAGTAACTAAGCCTTATTTAGGAGGCAACCGATGGCAGGTATAGCTGTAATCCTCGTTGCCGCTGGTGATGGCACCCGGTTAGGTCAGGGCATCCCTAAATCTTTAGTAAAAGTAAACGGTAAGACTTTGCTTGAGCATGCCCTCGAGCGGATTATCGGTATCCCGGGTTTGATTCAGATAGTTGTTGCCAGCCACGAAGATCGAGTCGAAGAGTTCGCCACAATCGGTAACTCGGTAATTCTAAACACTGTTCCGGCTAAGTTCACCAGAGGTGGTTCATCTAGACAGGGATCAATCGCGAACGCTTTGCAGAAAGTGACCGAAGACGCGGATGTGGTTTTAGTCCACGATGCAGCCCGCTGCTTTACACCAACCGAATTATTTATATCGGTTGCCAATAAAGTT
The DNA here is from genome assembly GCA_002342255.1 of Micrococcales bacterium UBA2465. Lineage (GTDB taxonomy): Bacteria > Actinomycetota > Actinomycetes > Actinomycetales > Microbacteriaceae > Rhodoluna. The sequence continues at coordinate 2,879 of DDPP01000074.1, read as the reverse complement.
CGAGAAACTAATAAAGGTGTGGTTCCATTGCTTCCCGTTGCAGATACCATCAAAGAAGTTTCTGGCGAGCAAGTTCACGGGACAATCGATCGAGCTAACCTCAGAATTACTCAAACCCCGCAGGGCTTTAGCTATTCAAAACTGGTTGAGAATTACAAAAACGTGACAGATGAATACACCGATGATGCCTCGCTCATGCAAGCCGCTGGCGAAAGTATTACTTCAGTCCTAGGTGATCCAAAAGCCTTCAAGATCACCGTGCCAACTGATCTGGAATATGCAGTAAAGATGTTTGGTGGTCAAAGAAGCGGTATTGGCACAGATGTTCATCGCTTCAGCGATGACAAAACAAAACCGCTCTATCTTGGAACATTGCTTTTCGATGGAGAAGTTGGTTTAGATGGACACAGCGATGGTGATGCCCTAAGTCACGCCATTGTTGATGCACTGCTGTCAGCAGCTGGGTTGGGTGACATTGGTTCAAACTTTGGTGTTGACGATGAACAATATGCTGGGGCTAATGGTTCAGTATTTCTAACTGAAACAGTCAAACGCTTGGCGGAAAAAGGTTGGCAAGTTATCAACGTTACGGTGCAGTTGATTGGTGATCGCCCCAAGGTAGCTCCAAT
>DDPP01000074.1:0-2228 GCA_002342255.1 Micrococcales bacterium UBA2465 | reverse complement strand
CGGCATTGATTCAAAGTAGGCTCTAACCATGTCGCTTGAGCTCTTTGATTCCAAAGAACAAAGGCTTCGGGAGTTTATTTCACTAACTCCAGGCCATGTCGGGATGTATGTCTGTGGCCCAACAGTTCAATCTGAACCCCATCTAGGTCACCTCAGAAGCGCATTGGTTTATGACGTTTTGCGCAGGTGGCTAATCGCTTCAGGTTTCACTGTAACCCTGGTCAGAAATGTTACCGATATAGATGACAAAGTTTTAGTCAATGCAGGTTCCAGAGATTGGCAGGAATTTGCCAAAGAAGTAGAAAAAACTTTTGATAGCGCTTATCAGAATCTAGGAATCTTAGAACCAACTCATAAGCCACATGCCACCGAACACATTGAAGACATGATTCATCTAACTCAGAAGCTAATTGAGTTAGGTCATGCATATCAGGCAGAAGACGGGAGTGCCAATGTATTTTTTGACACAAAATCTTGGTCTAATTACGGTGAGCTAACCAACCAGAAACTTGAAAACATGGAAGGTGAGACTGAAGCTTCTTTTGGTAGAAGATCACCTCACGACTTTGCACTATTCAAGGCTCATAAATCAGATGAACCTGAAACAGCGGCTTGGGAAACACCTTGGGGACTGGCTAGACCGGGTTGGCATATTGAATGTTCGGCAATGGCCAAACATTTCTTAGGTGAAAGTTTTGACATTCACGGCGGTGGTTTAGATCTTCGTTTCCCTCACCACGAAAATGAGTTAGCTCAATCCAGAGCTGCCGGAGATCGGTTTGCAAACTTCTGGCTCCACAACGCGCTAATAACCATCTCTGGAAACAAGATGTCTAAGAGCCTAGGTAATGGCGTAAGCATCGCAGAACTTACTCAACAGGGTTCTTGGTCAGCAATTCGCTACTGGTTAGTCTCAGCAAATTACCGTTCCAATCTCGATTACAGCCCCGCATCAATTGTTGAAGCGCAATCAGCCCTAGATCGAATCACTGGTTTTGTTCACCGTGCAGGAATAGATATCAAACCTGATAACTCTAAACTTCCCGAAGAATTCGTAACTGCTATGAATTCTGATTTGAATGTTCCTGCAGCACTTGCTGTATTACATGACCAAGTCAGACTTGGCAACCTTGCCATAGATGAGAAGAGTGCAACGGTTAGAGACCATGTTCAAGCTGTGGTTTCGATGCTTAGCGTGCTTGGTTTAGAAATGGCTTTGGAAGCAGTTGAAGTCAGTCCCGAGTTGGCTCAAAAGATTGAAACTCTTATTGCTAAGCGCAATCAGGCTAAAGCAGATAAAGATTTTGCCACAGCCGATAGCATTAGGGACGAGCTTGTCGCTATCGGGGTAACCATCAAGGACATGCCAGATAAAACGATATGGAGCATAAATGGCTAAGAAACCGACCCGTCCAGGTGCGCGTAAGAAGGCTGCTCCAAAAGTTGGCTCTGGCGGTAATCGTCGCCAAGGCCTTGAAGGTAAAGGCCCCACCCCTAAAGCTGAAGACCGCAAGTATCACCCAGCGGCTAAGGCTAAAGCTGCTCGTGAACGCAGAGCCGCCACCACACCAAAGGTTGCTAAGAAGGGTGAATTCCTAGCCCCTACCAACCGCACCGCAGGTAATGCTGGTGGTGCTCAAAGATCTGGCCGACGAGTGCAGAAAGCTGCTGAATCTGGTGAAGTCCTCTCCGGTCGTAACTCGGTCGTTGAAGCACTCAGAGCCAAGGTTCCAGCAACCGGTTTGTTTATTGCCACCAGAATTGAAATGGATGACCGAGTCAAAGAAGCTATCAACCTAGCTAACGCCAGGGGCATTCCTGTTGGTGAAGTTACTCGCCCAGAAATAGACCGAATGACCGGTAACGATGCGGTCCATCAGGGCATAGCCTTACAGGTTCCTCCCTATAACTACCAACACCCATCTGAGTTACTTGACAAGATTTTATCCAGAGGTCAAAAACCACTTTTGGTAGCTCTGGATGGCATTACCGACCCTAGAAACTTAGGTGCAATCATTCGTTCGGTAGCAGCTTTCGGTGGTCAAGGGGTAATCGTTCCCCAGAGAAGATCAGTTGGTGTTACAGCATCGGCGTGGAAGACTTCTGCCGGAGCTGCCTCTCGCATCCCTGTTGCCCTAGCGGCCAACCTAAATGCAACCATCAAAGAATTCCAAAAGCGCGGGTTGTTTGTAATTGGTTTGGATGGTGGGGGAGACATGAGCCTGCCG
>DDPP01000092.1 GCA_002342255.1 Micrococcales bacterium UBA2465 | reverse complement strand
AGTTGGTTTCTTACCACCGCGTCAGATGACTTGGTGAGATCTCTGTGGCTGAGTGTGTGGTTGGCCAGCTCAATTTTGCCTGCTTTTAGCAACCGTTGAATTTGAGCTGAGTTCTTTCTCCAACTGGAATAACAACTGGTCACAAAGAACGTGAGGTGCTGGTTATGCTCCTCAGCCATGTCTAGGTAGGCCCGTACCGCCGAATTGCTAACTCCGTCATCTATAGTCCAGGCGAATCTTCTAGATGATGACTTAGGTAGGTAATAAATGGGTCTGGTTCTTGCCTGAGCTGACTCTGCCGGAATTAACAGTGTGCTGCTGGCTGCCAGCAAAAAGCCTTTTCTGTTCAATTCCATAATTCAAGAATAGGACCTTGCAATACCCGTCATACTTAAACCATGGAAGACAATAAATCTGTTTTAGTAATCGGCGCTTCAGGAGTTTTCGGTTTGCTTTTCTGCAATTCCTTGAAAGCCCAGGGTTACCGTGTATTTGCCGCAGCTAGGAACACCGACGCTATTCCGGCTTCAGCGGATGTTCGGTTGAAATTAGATTTGGAAGACCAAGGCAGCATCGATCTGTTAGCTGACTACCTAAAAGAGCAGAACCTAGCTCTCACCGGAATTGTTCAAGCAGCTGGCGTTGTTGGTTTTGGTCGCATTGATGAAACCACGACAGCAGATTCAAATCGTTTGATGCAAATCAATCACTTGGGCCCAGCCTCACTAATTTCGCAGTTGCTGCCAATACTTCAAGATGAAGGTTTTGTAATTGGAATCAACGGTATAGTCTCAGAGAAAACTTTCCCAGGTATGGCAGCCTATACAGCAAGTAAAAATGCGAATGCTGCATTCTTAGCCACTTTGCTTATGGAACTTAGAAGAAAAAAGATTCATGTGATTGATGCAAAACCTGGCCACACAGAAACTGGACTGGCTTCGAGAGCCTTGTTTGGAACCGCCCCAGCCTTCCCGCAGGGTATGACACCTGAGCACGTTGTGGCTGTGATCCTTCAGGGATTGGCCGAAGGTAAGACGGTCATCGCTAGCAGTGAGTTCTAAACGCTCAGGAAAAACACAGGGAAAGGGCACCTAAGTTTCAGCCTTGACGGCTAGGTTTATTTAAGAAGGGATAGACCAATGGCTCTTTCAACATCAACAATCGCCAGCTTGATTATCGCTGGAACTGCAATCGGCGGCACCGTGACTGTAGTTGCGGTAAGTCACGCCAATAGCAACGAAAAGAGCGTTGCCAAAGTTGTCGTGCAGCCAGAAACTAGTCCAACTTCTGACCCTGGCAATATTCAAGTAATTCCTTCAGTGCCGGTGGCTGATCCGACAGCGACACCTGAACCTACTAATGATGTTGTGCCGATAAGCCCAACCACTCCGCCAAACTTCGGCGGTAACGGGGACGATGACTCAGATGATGATTACGGCGATGGCCCAAACGGGGACGATGACTCAGATGAGAATTACTCAGGCCATCACGGTCATCACGATGACGATGATGACGACTAATGCAAAATCGCTAGCAACTGCTTGATTATGGTGATTTCGGTCTTCTGATCATTTGTTAGCTTTTCGGCAAAGCTTCTAACCTCAGCATTGTCCGATTCCAACATTGGATTTGCCATACCTATTGCACCTTTGTGATGTTTCATCATGCCTTGAAGGAAAAGTGCGTCAAACTGAACGCCAGTTTGAATTCTAAGTTGACGGATTTCTTCATCATTCAACATACCCATGCCCTGATGGTCCATCATGCCGCTGCCGGATTGACCAGCTTTCTCTAACCAAGATTGCATAGTTGCAATTTCACCAAGTTGCTCGCTCTTAATTTTCTCAGCAAGTTTTCTGACTTCCTGATTAGTGGTTTTTTGCATGGCGATGGTCGACATGTCTATTGCCTGTTGGTGGTGAGGAATCATCATTTGGGCAAACATCACATCGTTTGCAGAGTAATCAGAATTGTTTACTGTCATGTTGTGGTCAGTGTGATTGGCATCGGTGACCGAAACCATCCCACAACCAGTTAGTAAAAGCACTAGGGCTGAGATTAAAGCTAGTTTTTTGAACATGATTCCTTAATAGTAATTGGTGGGGGCTTTCACCCCCCACCTTGAGTTTTTTACTTAGCAGTTGCAGCTACCTTCACCTTTGGCGGCTTGGCAGTTACAGTCTGGACCACACTGGCATTCTTTATCTGCTGACATTTGACACCTCCTATTTGCTTTGACGGTTTTGAGTTATTTCAAAAATCTTAAGCATCTCTTCGATAGCTTGATCGTTTTCTTTTTTATCCTTGGAATGCATCATATGACTCACATGGGTAGTTAAATGATTCTCTACCAACAACTTATTCAGCGATCCTAAAGACTTCTGGACGGCCAAGGACTGCGTAATTATGTCCATGCAGTAGCCCTCTTGTTCAATCATCTTTTCCAGGCCCTTGATCTGACCTTCAAGAATCTTTACCCGGTGCATTGCACGCTTTTTGATGTCTTCACGCATAATAAACAGTATACCCCCTAGGGGTATTAGGTCAAAACTGTTGCAAAGGGCTCAAACCCAAGCTCCGATGATGGCTCCAGCTATGCTCAAGCAGATGACATCCTGGCCCACCTCAATCAACCAGACCTTGATTGATCGGTAAACCTTGAAATCAGGTTGAGAAAACATTCTGTGTGACAGCGAGGCGAAAGCGCCTAGACCAACAGAGAAGATGAATCCGAAAAATGCCCCAGTTCCAGCGCTGAAGTTGGGGTCTAAAGTTCTGGCCATAGCAATGATTACCCCTAGGGTAATAACTTGAACAAGCGCTGCGACATATGTTCCACCGAACATCAAAAAGGTTTCACCAGCTGACATTTTCACTCGCTCTTTAGGGATCTCACGACCTAGTGCCCTCATCCACACGGGATAAAAAGTTTTAGGTCCAAACCAGAGTGCTCCGATTACGAAAGAAACCACCGATGCAATGAGAACAGGTAGCAGATTGAAATTAGTAAGCAGAATTTCCATTTCTAAAGCCTAGTTTGACCTCTCTAGATAAAGACCTAGGTTATCGAAGTAACTTTCCATGCCTTTTTGTGCTTGAGGAGCTTGTCCTTCTGGAAGTTCACCAAACTGGCTGAACTTACACCAAGCACCACCAGCTACTTCTTTGAACTCAATTCGTACTAAGTGAGCTACCGGTGAAGGAACTCTGGCTGCAAACTCTTCTGGTGATTGGGTGTAAGTCATGGTGTGTTCTAGGAGTTCATGATCAATCACATTGATGTATTCACCAAAGAAATATGCAACGAAGCCATACTCAGGAACACTAACCCCAACAGTCCAAATGCCACCAACTGTAGGGTCGTTTGCAACTGAACCTTCAGCAACGGACAGATCAGTTGGGCAGTACCAAACCTTCAATGCCTCCGGATTGGCCCAAGCGTCCCATAGCTTTTGGATGGAAACCGGGTAAGTTCTTTCAACTGAATATAGAAAATTACTTTCTTGCATTATTCCCTGACTAATTTAAACGTTGAACCTAAACTCCACGACATCACCATCGCGCATCACGTAGTCTTTGCCTTCCATGCGAACCTTGCCTTGAGCCTTAGCTTCGTTCATGGAACCTGCAGCAACTAGATCATCAAACGAAACTATTTCTGCTTTGATGAAACCTCTTTGGAA
>DDPP01000017.1 GCA_002342255.1 Micrococcales bacterium UBA2465 | reverse complement strand
GCATTTACTTTTCCAGCAACAAGCTTGGTGAACATCTCTTTGGCTAGTTCACCAACCACCGCATCTTTAGCCTGCACATTGGTGAACTTGGCATAGATATCTTTAGAAAGGAAATCAACTACATTGTTTGGATCCACGGTGACTCCGCGAACGGTGATTGCTCCAACTGCACCCGATAGTTCGCTAACTACACCTTGGCCAACAAATAACACCCCATCAATCTTTTGGCCGCGGTGTTGCTGCCAGCCATCAGCCAGCATTTTGGCCGCGTATGGGGCATGCGCTGATGCGTTGATGTCTCGCCAGTCGCTAAGGTCAACACCCCAGAGATCTCTTAGCTCTGCAGGGTAGTTCTTGTAGTTTATGGAACCCATCTTTAGCAGGGTTTTATCTGAACCATACTCTTCTAGTTTCACCTTGCCGTTTTCAGCAATCAAAATCGCATAAGCTCCTGTGATACCACCGGTAGCTCTAGCTTCGGAGAGGTTTTGGATGGAAACGAACCAACGCTTCTTGTCTGGCTGCTCTAAAACAACTGTGGCAACTTGAACCAGGGGAGTGATTTTAGAACTGGCGTTAGCTAAACCTGAAACGGAGGTTTGAGCTGAGGCAATCTTGCTATCTAAACCAAAATGAAGTGATGTGGCGTCGATGCCGTGCAAATCTGTGTTGAGTTTTTGAACTGCATCGTTCATAGCACCCATGCCATCACGGAAAGAAGCGATAAGCGTGGTGTCTTTCAGTGGTTGTTTACCAACGCCGGCTTTTAGTAACTGGTTGGCTGTATTGGAAACTTCTTGAGCACCTAGCAGGACTAAACGGCCATCAGAAGAAACAATGCTGGCAGCTTTGATGTCATTCCCGATGATTGGCAAGAAACTTACCAGTTGCACCAGAGGATCTTTAGCAGCAGAGGCGGCTGCAGAAATAGAGTCAGCAGCTTTACCTAAACCAACTGAAATAGCCGCAAGATCTTTCTTTTCAGCTGCCTTTTGGAGCGCCTCAACATCTGACATGGTTGCTTGCAAAGAAGAAACCATTACAGCGATTCGAATGATTACATAAACGACGAATAAAAGTAATGCCACCACTGAAAGAGTGATGGCATTACGTTTGTTATTTCTAAGTTTTAGATCCAACTTTTAGCGCAAGTTTAGAGCTGCAGTTGCCTTTACGGTCTGACCGTAAATGCTTCCAGAAGGAAGTTCAACTTCAGCTGTGTATAAACCTGCGGTGTATGAAGTACCAGTCAAAGAAACTGAGAATGCACCAGATCCGTTAGTGGTTGAGTTCTGAGTTTTCACAACTTCGCCACCCTTCTTTAGTCGGATGATGATGCTCTTGTTTGCAACTGCCAACGAACCAGACTTGATAGTTCCGCTAACAGTTAGAGTTGGGTTCTTTGAAACGAAAGCACTTGAAGTGGTGATCTTGCCAACGATGCTGGCTAGCTTTCCGACTACAACTGACTTGCTCAAAACTACAGGGTCTCCACCAGCACAAGTTCCACTGATAGATGAAGTAAGTGTGTAGGTACCAGCACTGTCAGGAGTTGCAATAGTGATTACACCTGACTTACCGGTTGCCTTGATGGTCTTAGTTACAGGGTCAACTGAATCAGTCTCTGCCCAAGCAACTGAAACAACACAGTTCTTCTTTACACGTGAGATCTGAACTGAAACGTTGTCTCCTGGCACGATACGACCAACGGTTGAGAAGGCGATAACAGGTGCCTGTCCAGCTGGGTAGGCAAGTGCTGGTGCCGACATCGGAACAACCAAAATCGCTGCAGCGACAATAGCCAAAAGAGTCTTCTTCATAATTTCCCTAAGTAGTAATTACCTGATTAACTGAGTTTATAGCAGTGAAACAGCCAAAATGCAGGAAATTTACACATTCTTTATCAAAAGGCTTTTTGAGTTTTTGTTCCAGAATCCCTACTTTTCGGGTAGTTTAGGAGTCTCACCACTTATTTAGGGGTCATTTTTGAGGCTAAGCGAGTATTTACTAGTAGTCCGCAAGCGATTTGTACTGTTTTTGGTCATTTTCTTGGCCTCGGTCATTAGCGCATTCGCGGTAACTAGCCTTACTACTCCTACCTATGAGTCCACCACCAGGCTGTTCGTGTCTACCTCTGGGAATGAGTCAGCCGCCGATCTGCTTACCGGTAACTCCTTCACCCAGCAGCGCGTGAAGTCTTATGCAGATATCGTGACCAGCCCAGCTGTTCTAGATAGCGTGGTAGCAGAGCTATCACTTCAGGACTTGGCAGATAAGTTGCCAGACCGCATAACTACCAACGTCCCTCTAAATACAGTCATTCTTGAAATCACGGTTAGCGATCCATCTCCATATAAAGCCGCCAGCATCGCTAACTCGGTTGCTAACTCTTTGGAGAAAGTAGTAACCAACTTAGAAACAGTGGATCCAACAGTTGCTTCTCCGGTGAAGCTAAGTGTTATTCAACCGGGCCAGACAGCAAAGTCTCCAGCTTCACCTAGACCACTACTAAACCTGGCTCTTGGAGCACTGATTGGTCTGGCTCTAGGTTTCGGTGTTGCTCTGCTTAGAGAAAACCTAGATCTAAGAATTAGAAGTGTTGAAGATGTTCCAGACAAAGACGGTGAAGTAAACGTGTTGGGTGGAATTGTCTTTGATGAAACAGCAGATTCAAACCCACTTATTGTTCACACCAGCCCAAAGAGCACAAGAGCAGAAGCTTTCAGACAGCTAAGAACAAACATTCAGTTCGTTGAAGCTGCCGAAGGTAGAAAATCTATTGTTGTTACCTCCTCTATTCCTAGCGAAGGTAAATCTTCAACCATTGCAAACCTGGCTATTGCTATGGCAGACACTGGCGCAAAAGTACTTTTGATTGACTGTGACTTCCGTAAGCCTAAGATGCACAAATACTTCTCAGTTGAAGGTGCTGTCGGTCTTACCAACCTACTTATCGGTCAAGTAAAACAAGGTGACGTTATTCAGCGCTGGGGTAGAAAAAACCTAGACCTGCTTCCAGCTGGTCAGGTGCCACCTAACCCTTCTGAACTTCTAGGTAGCGAAGCTATGAAGAAGTTCCTAGCTAAAGCTGAAAAAGACTACGACGTAGTTCTTTTAGACTCAGCTCCACTGCTTCCCGTTACTGATGCTGCAATTCTTTCCAAGATGACTGGTGGTGTTGCTCTAGTGGTTGCTGTTGGAAAGACCACTAAGCCGCAGCTAGCTGCTGCTCTAGGTCACGTTGAAGCTATTGGTGGAAAGATTCTTGGTTTCGTTATGAACAAGATTCCAACTAAAGGTGTTGACGCTTACCGTTACCGCTATTCCTACAAGTATGGTTCTTATGGATCGTATGGAGCCTATGGAAAGTATGGAGCATACGGTCGTTA
>DDPP01000048.1:6290-6940 GCA_002342255.1 Micrococcales bacterium UBA2465 | reverse complement strand
TTCCCTGCGGTTGATGTGAATGCATCGGGTACCCGTCGAGAAGAAATGCTGATGAGCCCGGACGAGACCAAGATTGTTTGGAAGCTTCGTCGTGCGCTTGCCGGTCTCGAGCAGCAGCAGGCACTAGAGCTTGTCTTGAACCGTTTGAAGGAAACCAAGAGCAATGTTGAGTTCCTAATGATGGTCCAGAAGTCAATGCCAGTTCCGAGCGGTTCAGACGGAGAATAATGCTCTCTTCAGTCCAGGCACTTCTGGCTGAACACCAAGAGCTACAGAACCAGCTCTCTGAAGCCTCAGTTCACGCCAATCCAACACTTGCTAAGAAGCTAAATCGCAGATATGCGGAGCTAAACGCAATCGTTTCGGCGTACCATGCGGTGAATGCCGTTCAATCAGATCTTGATGCGGCTAAAGAAATGGCCAAAGACGATGAGAGTTTTGCTGAAGAAGTTCCACTACTTGAAGAAAAACTTCATGAGGCTAACGAAAAACTACGTCGACTTCTAATTCCTAGAGATCCTGATGATGGTCGCGATGTGATTATGGAAATCAAGGCGGGTGAAGGCGGAGCAGAGTCTGCACTTTTTGCAGCTGATCTTTTGAGAATGTATATCCAATACTCCAACAGCAAAGGTTGGAAGACAGAAATT
>DDPP01000048.1:6022-6195 GCA_002342255.1 Micrococcales bacterium UBA2465 | reverse complement strand
TGGGCTCACCTGAAATATGAAGGTGGAGTTCACCGTGTCCAAAGAGTTCCAGTTACTGAAACTCAGGGTCGGATTCATACATCGGCAGCAGGTGTTTTGGTTTTCCCAGAAGTAGACGCTCCAGAAGAAGTTGAAATTAGTCCAAACGAAATTCGCATCGACGTTTTCCGTTC
>DDPP01000048.1:5747-6004 GCA_002342255.1 Micrococcales bacterium UBA2465 | reverse complement strand
CCTGGTGGCCAGTCGGTAAACACCACAGATTCCGCAGTTCGGATTACCCACCTTGCAACTGGAATTGTAGTTTCCATGCAGAATGAAAAATCACAGTTACAAAACCGTGAAGCAGCGATGCGTGTGTTGCGTGCAAGATTGCTTGCCGCTCAGCAGGAAGCAATTGAAGCGGAACAGTCAGCGGCAAGAAAATCTCAGGTGAGAACTGTTGACCGTAGCGAGAGAATTCGTACCTATAACTATCCTGAAAACCGCAT
>DDPP01000048.1:0-5653 GCA_002342255.1 Micrococcales bacterium UBA2465 | reverse complement strand
CAAAGATTTGCCGAAGTAGGAATTGAATCACACCAAGCCGATGCAGAAATCCTGTTAGCTCATGTTCTTGATGTGAGTCGTGGTGAGTTGACCAGCATGATCTTCATGGACGCCAGCATCGAATCTGACAAATTGAGAATCTTTGAAGAACTGTTAGTTAAAAGAGCAGATCGCTTTCCACTGCAGCATCTAACTGGAACGGCCGCCTTTAGAAAAATTGAGTTAGCAGTTGGCCCCGGCGTTTTTGTTCCAAGGTTCGAAACTGAAGTTATTGTCGGTAAGGCTTTGGAATTTTTAGCGAGCTTGGACTTTGACACTCCTGTTGTTGTCGACCTCGCTACTGGCTCTGGTGCAATTGCCCTCTCTGTTGCGGTTGAGTTCCCAACTGCGGAAATACATGCCGTTGAACTTAGTGAACAGGCTCTTGAATACACCAAGCGAAACTTCCAAAAGTATGCTGCAAATGCTGATTTGCGACAAGGTGACCTTTCGGCTGCTTTCCCAGATCTCAACGGCCTGGTTGATGTTGTAATTTCAAATCCGCCATACATCCCAGACGAGATGATTCCTATTTATCCAGAAGTTCAGCTGCATGACCCAAAGCTTGCCCTTTATGGGGGGGCTGACGGACTTGATATCGTTAGAAATGTTGAACTAACTGCAAAAAGATTATTGAAGCCTGGTGGAAGTTTGTTTATTGAGCATGCTGATATGCAGGGCGAAGCGGTTCGGGCAATACTATTGGCTACAGGATGGCATGAGGTAAAAACTCATCAGGATTTGGCCGGTCGAGATCGACTGGTTAGTGCAATTAGATAAGGACGGGAGCTGGAATGCAAAAGATTTTCGATTGTTCTGCAGATGCAGATTTGCTCACTGGACTACGTCTTGCTAAAGCCTCGCTAGGTCGAACCGATTTAGCGGTTATTCCAACAGACACCGTCTATGGCATCGCAGCCAACGCCTTCTCTCCGGAAGCAGTTCAAGCATTATTAGACGCCAAGGGCAGGGGACGTCAATCTCCGCCACCTGTTTTAGTTTCTGGAATTCAACAGGCAAGAGCTCTTGTTGAAATTTTTCCTGAGGCTGCTCTAAATCTTGCCGAAACTTTTTGGCCAGGGCCACTGACCATGATTTTCAAAGCGCATCCATCGCTTGATTGGGACTTGGGCGAAACCAGAGGAACTGTTGCACTTAGAGTCCCAGATCACAAAATAGCTCTAGCGCTTATAGAAGAGACAGGGCCGCTGGCTGTTTCGAGTGCAAATCTGACTGGTCAACCAGCAGCAACAACTTGCCAACAGGCTTTTGATTATTTAGGTGAATCTGTTTCGGTTTATTTGGATGCCGGAAACTCTCCAAAGGGCGAGGCCTCAACGATTTTAGACATGACGAATTTGGTAGACAGCTACGACGAGGCGGGCAATCATTCAGGTTCTGGAACTGTAAAAGTCATTCGTCGTGGTGCTCTTAGCGAAGCGAAGATTCGTTCGGTTATCGGTGACCTACTTGAGGCAAATAACCAGTGAGAGCCTATTTATTGCTAATGGCGGTTGCCGGTGTGGTGACCTATTTAGCAACTTTCTTGGTCAGAAAACTTGCTGTTAAATACAACATTTTTCCTAAGTCCATTAGAGCCAGAGATACCCATGAGAAGCCAACTCCACGAATAGGTGGAGTGGCGATGTTCATGGGTTTTGTGGTTTCGCTGGCGATTGCAGCTCCAATTGGTTGGTTTGATGTTGTATTTAGTGATCCTTCACCAATAATTGTTATCTCAGTTGCAGCCTTGATCATCATGATTATTGGTTTTCTAGATGACATCTATGATTTGGACTGGACCATAAAACTTGCCGGTCAATTTATTGCGGCTGGTGTTTTAGCTTGGAATGGTGTTCAACTAGTTTCGCTACCGATATTTGGAATAACCGTAGGCTCTTTTGGAGTTTCCTTTGTGGTGACTGTATTCCTGGCGGTTTTAGTCATGAATGCGGTGAACTTTATTGACGGGTTGGACGGTTTAGTTGGTGGAGTAGTTTTAATCGGAACCGTAGTCTTTTTTATCTATTCATATTTACTGGCTCAGCAAGTTTCACCAACCAACTACTTCAACTTAGCTACCATGCTTTCGGCAATCGTAATCGGCATGTGTATTGGCTTTTTGCCGCATAACTGGCACAGGGCAAAAATATTTATGGGCGATGGCGGAGCGCTGCTGCTTGGTTTGCTAATGACCACCTCTGCATTAACTGTCACCGGTCAGATTGATCCAGCCTCACTGAACCGGGATGATTTAGTGCCAGCAGTTTTGCCTTTGATTCTTCCAATTTCTATCTTGGTTCTGCCATTACTTGATTTTGCGCTGGCGGTTGCTCGAAGACTGGCTGCCGGTAAATCTCCTTTCTCTGCCGACAAACTTCATCTACATCACCGACTTCAGGATTTTGGCCACAGCCACCTAGGTTCAGTTTTAGTGTTCTATTTTTGGAGTGCCTCGGTTTCAGTCAGTTGCTTACTGTTGTTCTTGACTGATTTTGGCTGGGTCATAGTCTTTTCAGTGTCGTCGATTAGTCTTTCTCTCCTTTACACAATCTGGCCGGCGCTCACTAAAGTTCGTAATCGGAAGGTCAAAGCAAATGTTTGATGATGCCAAAAGTGTTTTTCGTCGGATCCTCCGCCTTGGTTTTCTGCTTGTTTTAGTGGTCGGAGTTCTGGGCTCAGTTATCGGTTATCTAGTCGCCGGTCAAGCTGGTCTTTATGCCGCTCTTTGTGGCTCTGGAGCGGCTTTTGCCTTCACCGCAGTGACCGTGGTAAGTGTTTGGTTTGGATCTGACAAAGGTTTGGGAGTTTTCTTGGGGTTGGTACTAGGGGGTTGGCTAATTAAGGTAGTGCTCTTTCTGGTTTTGTTCAGCCTTCTCAATCAAGCCGATTGGCTGACCAGGGAAGCTAGGCCAGTTGTCTTTTTTACGGTGGTGGCTTCAGTGCTTTTGGGTCTGGCTTTAGACACTTGGATCGTTTCTAAGGCAAAGATTTCCCCAGGCGTAAAACTTCCCTAGTTTTCCAGAAAATTCCTGGCTTAGCGGGATTTTGCTTCATTTCAACCTGATAACATTGAGCCATCGCTTGCACCAGAGGCAGCGAAAAGCACTGTAAATCGCCGCAAGGCCCGAAAAGGCATGCCCCGAAACAGGAGACCAAGCTGTTAGTTCAAACGATGTCGTTTCTCAACGCAGTAGTCCGGCCAGTTGCCGAGGGCTCTGGGCAGTTTGAGCCACCTAGCATCGGCGAATTTTTCCCAGAAGTAGTTCTTTTTGCTGGAACTCCAATTGAACTAAACCGCATCATGTTGATTCGCATTTTGGTAATGACCATCCTTTTGGTTTTGTTTAGCCTATGGTCCAGCGCTTTCAAACGTGCTACCGCTACTGAGCAATATGTGCCAACTCGCTTTCAGATGTTTGGCGAGATTGCGTTGAACTTTGTTAGAAAATCCATTGCCCATGAGCAACTTGGTGAAAAAGACGGAGATCGTTTCCTCCCACTATTGACTACCATTTTCTTCATAGTTCTTGGCATGAACATAACCGGTATCGTTCCAGGCTTAAACATTGCAGGAACTTCGGTTATTGGTTTACCGTTACTTCTAGCTTTGGCCGCTTATGTAACTTTCATTTATGCAGGTATCAAAAAGCATGGCATGGGCTTTTTCAAGAGTTCACTTTTCCCAACCGGAGTGCCAGCTGCTTTTTACATCTTGGTAACCCCAATCGAATTGCTTTCAACATTTATCCTTAGACCGGTTACTTTGGCGCTTCGTTTGATGATGAACATGATCGCTGGACACCTGCTACTAGTGCTTTGTTTCAGCGCAACGCAGTATTTCTTCTTCAACGCCGATGGTTTCTTCAAAGCCATGGGTCTTGGAACATTCACTTTTGGGTTTGTCTTCACGCTCTTTGAGATGTTGGTGGCATTCTTGCAAGCTTATGTATTCACTCTGCTAACTACTGTTTACATTCAGTTAGCCCTAGCGGATGAACACTAAGAACTAGGAACTAGCAACCGTTAGTTCAAATTATGGAAGGAAAATAAAGTGCATCTATTACACATGGCAGCAGAAGCAGCAGCAACCACAATGTCAGTAAAGGGTAACCTCGGCGTTCTAGGCTACGGTCTTGCCGCTATCGGCCCTGGCATTGGTGTAGGTCTAGTTGTTTCAAAGACCATCGAGTCAATCGCTCGTCAGCCAGAACTAGCAGCGCGTCTACAGGTCACAATGTGGCTAGGTATTGCGTTCACCGAAGCTTTGGCTCTAATCGGTCTAGCAACCCCATTCATCTTCGCCGCTTAAGGAATCTTTAAATGACTACAGGAATCCAAGGATTCATGCGCTCGGGAGAGTCCATGAACATCTTGTTGCCTTCAACGGCTGACCTTTTCTGGTCTGCTGTTGTTTTTGCAATTCTGTTGGTCTTCTTTTGGTTCAGAGTTTTACCTAACTTCAAAAAGAACATCGATGCTAGGACAGAGGCCATTGAAGGGCGTCTGGCTGCAGCGGAGAAAGCTCAGGCTGAAGCAGCTTCTAAAACAGCAAACATCGAAGCCGAACAGGCTAAGGCAATTGCTGAACGTGCAGAGATTATCAACAAAGCTCGTGCAGAAGCAGCAGCAGCTGGTGCAGAAATAGTTGAGAAAGCCAATGCAGATGCAGCGGCGCGACTAGAAACTGCTCAAAAGCAGATCGATGAAGCAAGAGACGCCGCAGTAAGAGCGCTTCGAGCAGAAGTTGGTGTATTAGCAGTTGAACTTGCCGGTGCGGTAGTTCAACAGAACCTAAAGGATGACAAGAATTCGGCCACCATAGTCGACAGTTTCTTGAACCAGCTTGAAAAGGATGGATCGAAAAACTAATGGCTTCTTCAACTCGTCAGGCAATAGCCCAAGCCAAGTCAGAAATTTCTGGCTATCTGGCTTCTGGTCTAAGTTTTGCTAAAGACCTTTTCACTATCGCTGATGCAATTGCTGGTAATGCCCAGCTGCGCGGCATGCTCTCGGATCCTTCCACCGAGAGTTCAGCAAAGTCTTCGCTAATTGAGCGCGTCTTTGCTGGAAAGGTAAGCAAAGAAGCCGTCGAGTTTTTGAAGACTTTCTCTGGAAAACGTTTTTCTAGAGGGATCGACCTGGTCGTCGGGCTCGAACAGCTTGGTGTTCACGCAGCCGCTGCAAGCAGTAGCTCGGAACTCGATGATGTTCTAGCCGAACTTTTCGCATTTAGCCAGATTGTTTCATCAGACCGTGAATTGCAATTCGCGCTAAGCAGCAAGAGTGCTCCGCGTGAAGCAAAACTAGCTTTGGTCGAAACTCTGGTTGGAAACAAAGTAAAGCTTGCAACCAAAGCTCTCATTGTTCAGGCAGTAGCTGGTGCTCGTGGCCGAAAAGTTGGCACTGTTCTTGACCAGTTCACCAAGCAGGTTGCTGCCTTTGGTGAATCGCTGGTTGCCAATGTGACCGTGGCTTCAGCAATCTCTGCTGACCAAGAGAAGCAGCTAGTGGGCAACCTAGCTAAAACTTACGGGCAACCGATTAAGTTAAATGTTTTAGTTGACCCAGCAATTATCGGCGGTATCGTCGTGGAGATTGCAGGGGAGATTAT
>DDPP01000031.1:4812-9468 GCA_002342255.1 Micrococcales bacterium UBA2465 | reverse complement strand
GCTGAACTTCTAGAGAAGTCTCCAGAGAAGGCTGTTGAAAAAGCTATTCGTGGAATGCTTCCAAAGAACACTCTTGGTCGCGACCAGCTAGCCAAGTTAAAGGTTTACCGCGGTGCTGAGCACCCACACCAGGCACAAGCGCCTAAGACTTATGTAATTGGACAGGTCGCGCAGTAATAGCGCAGAAAGATAAACATGGCAACCAAGAAAACTGTAGAGGCTACCGAGTACTCAACCGAGACCGCGAAGTCAGCGCCAAAGGTTAAGGGAACTCTTTCTGTTCCAGGTGCAGGTCTAGGCCGTCGTAAAGAAGCGATTGCGCGTGTTCGTCTAAAGCCAGGTACCGGTGTAATCAAAGTTAACGGTCGTGAACTTGCTGAATACTTCCCAAACAAGTTGCACCAGCAACTAATCACTGACCCGTTCAAGGTTCTAGGTCTACAGGATTCATACGATGTCATCGCACGTATCAACGGTGGTGGAGTTGCTGGTCAAGCTGGTGCTCTTCGTCTTGGTATTTCTCGTGCACTAAATGAAATCGACCGCGACAGTAACCGCCCAGCCCTAAAGAAGGCAGGCTTCCTATCTCGTGACGCACGTGTCATCGAGCGTAAGAAGGCTGGTCTTAAGAAGGCTCGTAAGGCTTCGCAGTTCTCTAAGCGTTAAATCGCTTGGCCTACCATGGCACGCCTATTCGGTACCGATGGTGTTCGAGGGGTTGCAAACCGCGATCTCACAGTCACTCTCGCACTTAAACTCTCTCAAGCTGCTGCTTTAGTTTTAGGTGAAACCGCCCGCAACGAAGGTAGAAGACCGGTTGCTGTTATCGGACGTGACCCAAGAATCTCTGGTGAATATCTCTCGGCTGCTGTTGCCGCTGGACTGGCAGCTTCCGGTGTTGATGTTTTTGATGCTGGAGTTATTCCAACACCAGCTACCGCTTTTCTAACTGCAGATATCTCAGCCGATTTTGGTGTGATGATTTCTGCTTCACATAATCCAGCTCCTGATAACGGCATTAAGTTCTTTGCCCAGGGTGGACACAAACTTCCAGACGAACTAGAAGATCGCATTGAATCTGCGATGGAAGAAGAACCACTATCTCCACTTGGAGCAGCGGTTGGAACAGTGAAGCGTTTTGCCGATGCCGAAGATAGATACCTGGTTCACCTTCTAGGCTCTATCCCTAACCAGTTGGACGGTTTGAAGATTGTGATTGACTGTGCTCACGGTGCTGCCTCGGCAATTTCTCCGCAGGCTTTTGCTGACTCTGGTGCCCAAGTGATTGTTATTGGTAATGATCCAGATGGCTTGAACATCAATGCCGGTTACGGTTCAACACATTTGAGTGCGCTGCAGTCTGCAGTTTTAGAACACGAAGCCGACCTGGGCTTTGCTCATGATGGCGATGCCGATCGCTGTCTAGCTGTTGACCACACCGGAGCAATTGTTGATGGTGATCAGTTGATGGTTATCTTGGCTTTAGCTTTGAAAGCGAAAGGTGAGTTAGCTAGAAACACTTTGGTGGCAACAGTAATGAGTAACCTTGGGCTTCGCTTAGCCATGCAGGAAGCCGGCATTGAGCTTATTGAAACTAAAGTTGGTGACCGCTATGTCTTGGAGCAAATCCGTGAAGGTGGTTACACCCTAGGTGGCGAACAATCCGGTCACATTATCTTTAGTCACTATGCCACTACCGGGGATGGAATTCTCACCGCACTTATGACGGCTGCTGAAGTTAAGCGTTCCGGTAAGTCACTGCAAGAACTAGCTGCTGCGATGACCACCTATCCACAGGTGCTTATCAATGTGAAAAATGTTGATAAAGACAGAGTTGATTCGGATCCAGATTTGCAAGCCATTGTTGCTGAAGCTGCAGCTGAGCTGGGTTCAACTGGGCGGGTTTTACTTAGACCGTCAGGCACTGAGAATCTGGTTCGAGTAATGGTTGAAGCCAGTGACGAAGGTACTGCCCATTCTTGGGCGGACCGCATCGCTCGAGTGGTTGAAACCAGTCTCGCTAAATCTTTCTGAGTAAAACTTTCTCTACGCGATGCTCTTCGCCTTTTTTCAAAACTAATGTCGCTCTAGACCTTGTGGAAATAATGTTTTCTAGCAGGTTAGGCAGGTTGATATCTCGCCAAATCTCTTTAGCCCTGGTTAGTGTCTCTTCTTCAGTGAGTTCCGCATAGCGGTGAAAATAGGAGGCTGGGTCTCTAAAGGCTGACTTCCGAAGTTCCTTGAAGCGCTCTAAATACCACTTTTCTATTTCAGTGGTTTCAGCATCAACATAAATCTTGAAATCAAAGTAATCACTCAGGGCAACTTCCTGACCCAGAGCTGGTGGCTGTAATACGTTTAGACCTTCAACGATGACCACATCCGGAGAATCAACGATAACTTCACCTGGCACGATGTCGTAGCTCAAGTGTGAATACAGTGGTGCTGTAACTTGCTCTTTACCTGATTTGATGTCGGCAACGAATTTCAGTAGGGCTAGGCGATTATAGGATTCAGGAAAACCTTTTCGCGCCATCAAGCCACGTTCTGCTAAAACAGCATTGGGATAAAGAAAACCATCGGTAGTAACTAGTGCAACCTTAGGGGTTGACGGCCATCTACTGAGTAACTCTTTGAGCAATCTCGAAACAGTAGATTTACCAACTGCAACAGAACCAGCAACTCCAATGATGAACGGAGTTCGCTTATTGGTTTTCTCTAGAAACTTTCCAGTTATCTGATGTAATTGTTGTGTTTCAGAAACATAGAGATTCAATAGCTGACTCAGCGGCAAGTAAATTTCTGAAACCTCCGCAAGATCAAGGAAGTCACCTAAACCACGAATCTTTTCAATTTCTGCTTCAGTTAGTGGAGTTTGAGTGTGTTTGGCTAATTCAGCCCATTCTGACCGAGGAAGCTCAACAAAAGGTGACAGTGCTGCATCACTATTGGCTATTCGGACTCCGGTCACATCCCCATTCTGCCTTAAACTAGAGGTATGTGTGGAATCGTGGGCTACGTCGGGCCGAAATCAACAGTTGATGTTCTGCTTGGCGGTCTAAAGCGTTTGGAATACCGCGGCTACGATTCAGCCGGTGTTTCCGTCATTGATACCTCTGGAAACCTAGAAACTCGGAAAAGAGCCGGCAAACTTTCAATCCTGGTGGAAGACATCGATAAAGCGCCGCTAGGTGAATCTCACATCGGCATTGGACATACCCGCTGGGCTACACACGGTGCCCCAACCGATGGCAATGCTCACCCTCACCTTGGCGGGTCCAAACAAAAACTGAGTTTGATTCATAACGGGATCATTGAAAATTTTGCCGAGCTAAAAGCAGAGCTTTTAGAAGCCGGAGTTAGTTTCGCCAGCGAGACGGATACCGAAGTGGCCGCTCACCTGATTGCTCAAGAGTATGACCAATCTGGGGATTTGATTGACTCTTTCCGTAAGGTAGTTCGTCGTCTGCACGGCGCTTTCACAATCTTGGTTGTGCATCAGGACAACCCAGACGTGGTGTTGGCTGCTAGAAGAAATGCTCCACTGGTTATTGGTTTAGGTGATGGCGAGAACTTCCTAGGTAGCGACGTTGCTGCTTTCGTGGAACACACCAAACGAGCCATTGCTGTCGGTCAAGACGAAATTGTAATTTTGCGTAACGACCAGGTTGAAATTGAGAGCTTCAATGGGGCAAAAGTAGAACGAGAAGAATTCACCATTGATTGGGATGCCAGTGCTGCCACCAAAGGTGGCTGGTCTTCATTCATGGCTAAAGAAATAGCCGATCAACCGCAAGCAGTCGGTGACACTTTGATGGGTCGACTAGACAGTAACGGTTCAGTTCACTTAGAAGAACTTGCTCCGCTCTCTTCAATAATTAACAACATCGACCGAATCATCATGGTTGCCTGTGGGACAGCTGCCTATGCTGCTGAAGTTGGTAAGTATGCCATTGAAGGTTGGGCAAGAATTCCAGTGAGTGTTGAACTCTCCCACGAATTTAGATACCGTAATCCGATTTTGACTCCTAATACCTTAGTGGTTGCAGTAAGCCAATCTGGTGAGACCATGGACACTCTTATGGCAACTAGATATGCCAAAGAAGCCGGGGCTAAAGTTCTAACCATTTGTAATACTCAAGGTGCAACGCTGGCTAGAGAAGCAGATGCAGTTCTTTACACTCACGCCGGTCCTGAAGTTGCTGTGGCTTCAACTAAAGCTTTCACTGCCCAACTAACATCTCTGTATTTACTTGCACTGCATCTGGGTAGAGTCAGAAACACTCACTCGCTAAGTGAACTACAGGATCTAGGTAGAGAACTTTTGAAGTTGCCGGCCCAACTTGCTGAGGTTTTAGCTAACACCGATGCGATTAGACAGTTGGCGAAAAGCTATAAAGATGCCAAGACGGTTCTGTTCTTAGGTCGCAATGTAAGTTACCCAATCGCCCTAGAGGGTGCGCTCAAGCTCAAGGAATTGGCATACATTCACTCTGAAGGCTTTGCGGCTGGGGAACTAAAGCACGGCCCGATTGCTCTGATTGAAGCAGGCCAGCCGGTAATAGTTGTGGTGCCTAGCCCTAATGATCCTGATTCACTGCACGCCAAGGTAATTAGCAACATTCAGGAAGTTAAGGCTCGTGGGGCTGAAGTTAT
>DDPP01000031.1:1567-4742 GCA_002342255.1 Micrococcales bacterium UBA2465 | reverse complement strand
GATTCGTCCGGTTCTTTCGGTAGTTCCCCTGCAGATTTTTGCTCTAGAACTGTCAAGCGCTAAGGGTCTTGATGTTGACCAGCCTCGCAACTTAGCCAAATCGGTAACCGTCGAGTAATCATGATTGTCGGTGTTGGTGTTGACCTGGTTGATCTAAACCGGTTTGAGAGCAAGATTGCTGAAAGCACTCTGCTTGCCGAACGCATTTTCACAACTAATGAAAGAACTGCAAAACCAGAATCTCTAGCTGGATACTGGGCAGCCAAAGAAGCCTTCATCAAAGCTGTCGGTCATTCCAATGGAATCAGTTTCCAAGAGATGGAAGTCATTAAGGATTCGCATGGCAAACCGAGTTTGCAACTCTCTGGCCAAACTGCAGACGTTGCTAAAGATCTAGGCATCAGTAATCTCCACCTTTCAATTAGTCATGATGGCAACATGGCTGTTGCCATGTTGGTAGCAGAGAGTGAGAACTGATGAGAAAACTCACTGTTGATTTGAATGCTGTCGCCCATAACCTCAACGTGATGCGCGATTTGGTTCAGGTAAAAGTTTTAGGGGTAGTAAAAGCTGATGCGTATGGACACGGCATGGTTCCAGTGGCTAGAAAACTTGAAGCCGAAGGCGTTGACTTTTTAGGTGTTGCGGATTTAGCTGAAGCGGTAACTCTTCGTTCGGCTGGAATAACTTCTAGGATTTTGGCTTGGTTACATGACCCTGCTGATGATTTTGTTTGGGCTGTAAAGCATGATGTTGATCTAGCTGTTTCATCTGCTGACCAACTAGGCAGGATTGTTAGGGCTGTCAAAGAAGTTGGCAAGCCAGCTCGCATCCACATCAAAGTTGATACCGGTCTTGGCCGTAATGGCGTGACCATGCACGAACTTGACGATCTCCTAAATAAAGTTTTGGTTGAAGTAAATTCTGGGCATGTTATAAGCGCCGGTATTTTTAGTCATTTATCCTCTACAGGTATTCAAGAAGACGAAGCACAGATTGCAAACTTTGAGAAAGCCCTAGAACTTGCTAAAGCGGTTGGTCTTGAGTTTGAGGTTAGACACCTAACAGCAAGCGATGGAACTTTGATGTATCCGCATGCTCGTTATGACATGGTGCGTTGCGGTGTTGCCCTTTATGGCTTATCGCCATTTAGTGATAACCGTGGGGAAGAGTTTGGTTTGAAACCAGCCATGAAGGTAACTGCAACGGTTGTTCAAACTAAGCGAGTTCCTGCCGGTTCTGGAGTTTCCTACGGCTACATCTATAAAACCCCTACAGAAACTACCCTGGCTTTAGTGCCCCTTGGTTATGCCGAAGGTCTGCCTAGAAGCGCTTCTGGTAGGGCACCGGTTGCGGTGAACGGAAAGAAATTTGTAATTCAATCAAGAATAGCCATGGACCAGTTTGTTATTGATGTTGGCAATGCTTCGGTATCCCCTGGCGATACCGTGACTATCTTTGGTGCAGATGGCATTACAGCCGATGATCTAGCTGCTGCAGCCGACACCATTAACTATGAAATTGTCACCAGAATGGGTGGCCGACTAAAACGCGAATACCTAGGTCTAGTCGAAGGCTAACTATGCCAACATCAAAAATACTGTTTGAAGCAGTAATTGAAACTGATGCTGCTATGACCGAGTTGGGTATGCGCTTAGCCAAAGAATTTCAAGCCGGAGATCTAGTTTTACTGGTTGGCCCGTTAGGTGCAGGTAAGACCACCCTGGCTAGAGGTATCGGTAAAGAACTGGCTGTTGAAGGAACTGTTTCTAGCCCAACCTTTGTAATTGCTAGAACTCATAAAAGAGCAGGTAAGCCTTCGCTGGTGCATGTCGATGCTTACCGGTTGAATTCAGCTTACGAACTTGATGATCTCGATATTCCGTTTTCAACTTCCATAGTTTTAGTTGAGTGGGGTAAAGGACTTACCGAAGACATAGCCGATAGCTGGCTAGAAGTAAATATTGAGCGGGACCAGACTGGTGAGACCGAGGATAGAAAAGTGTCGGTAGTTGGTTTTGGAGAACGATGGTCTGAGGTGAAGTTTTGATTACCTTAGCTCTGGACACATCATTTGGAACCAGTGTTGCGTTATTGCAAGATGACCGAGTTCTTGCTGAAATCAATTACCCAGAAACAATCACCCATGCCGAACGCATCGGTCAGGCAATTGCTGATTTACTCCATGAAACAAAATTGGTTTCTGCTGAAGTTGATCGAGTGGTAATTGGTATTGGACCTGGCCCGTTTACCGGCCTTCGAGTTGGTATCGCCGCAGCTAAGTTTTTCTCTATTGGAGCAAAGGCTGAACTAGTCGGAGTATGTTCGCTAGATTCAATTGCTCAGCAGTATTACCAAAAAGGTGGTTCTGGAAGTCTTCTAGTAACAACCGATGCAAGAAGAAAAGAGCGCTTCTGGGCAAAATACTCAGGTGTCACTAACGGTGTTCCAGTTAGAACTGCTGGTCCTTCAGTGAATAAGCCGGAGGAGATTGTTCTCAATGATTGTGAAACTACAGAGTTGGTTGTCTCTGCTGCATCATTGGGTCTCATTGCTTTTAGTCAAGGTAAGAAAGTTAACCGGGATGTGACTCCGATTTATCTTCGAGAGCCTGATGCAACCCCTGGTAAAGGTAAGAAGGTGAGCGGATGATTATTCGTGAAGCCACCAGCAAAGATCTAGCCGGGATTATGGCCTTGGAACAGAAGTGTTTTGTGAAAGATGCTTGGTCTGCCGATGTCATGGAATCTGAGATAACTGCAGAACATACCTATTACATCGTTTGTCTGGATGAAGACCTACTTGTTGGCTATGCCGGACTTAGCAAGCTGGAAGCTAGTGAACAGGCTGACATCCAGACCATAGCCACGGACCCTTCGGTTAGGGGAAGAGGCTATGGCAGGGCGATGATGAACGCCCTTACTGCTAAGGCTAAGGAACTTGGGGCTAAGGAGATCTTCCTTGAAGTCAGAGCAGACAACGTAATTGCCCAGAAGCTGTATTCAGTTTTTGGTTATAAGCGGATTGGCATCAGGAAGAACTATTACCAGCCGGATAACGTTGATGCCTTTGTCATGCAGACTGACATCAAGCAGGAACCAATTGTTCTTGGTATTGAAAGTTCCTGCGATGAAACTGGAATTGGTATCGTTCGGGGTAATACCTTGCTGGCTAA
>DDPP01000031.1:0-1466 GCA_002342255.1 Micrococcales bacterium UBA2465 | reverse complement strand
GTAACCAATGGACCAGGTTTAGCTGGAGCACTTATGGTGGGCATCGCTGCGGCTAAAGCACTCTCGGTTTCAACTGGTAAACCTATCTATGCTGTGAATCATTTAGTAGGACATGTCGCAGCGGATATTTTGGCTAATGGAAAAGTTGAGACACCGACTATTGCCCTTCTAGTTAGTGGTGGACATACCAGTCTCCTACTTGTGAAAGATCTTTTGAATGATGTGACTTTACTTGGTGAGACTATTGATGATGCTGCTGGTGAGGCTTTCGATAAGGTAGCTAGAGTTCTTGGTTTGCAATACCCTGGGGGACCAGAGATTGATAAGGCAGCAGAAAATGGAAACCCTAATGCCATTCGTTTTCCTAGAGGACTCACTTTGCCTAAAGACATGGCTGAACATAAGTTTGACTTTAGTTTTTCTGGTTTGAAAACTGCCGTGGCTAGACATGTTGAACTTGCTGAGAGCAAAAATGAAGATTACTCGGTAGCTGATGTTGCAGCTAGCTTTAGAGAAGCAGTTGTTGATGTTTTAGTGAACAAAGCAATCAAGGCTTGTAAAGAGTATGGAGTTAATCGATTACTGCTCGGTGGTGGAGTAACCGCTAATGCGAGACTTCGAGAATACGCAACAGAGCGCTGCGCTGCCGAAGGTATTGATCTTCGTATTCCACCTTTCAAACTTTGCACCGATAACGGAGCAATGATTGCGGTGTTAGGTGCGCAACTTATTATGTCTGGTGCATCGCCAAGTAATCTTGGTTTTTCTGCTGAATCAACCCTTGATGTTAGAAAAGTCCAGTCCTAAACTTCAGGCCTAAACACAGGCTAGATTCAGGTCTCTCTCAGTTTCGATTGCTTTACTAAACCTGTTCGAATCCACACACGAAGGAGCAGTTATGGCGGAAGCCAAGAAATACGATTACACCAAGCTCAACACCTTGGCGGTAGTCTCCCTAGCAACCGGTTTGACTTTGTTTGGTGCACCAGCTGCACTTATCTCAGGTCACCTAGCGCTAGCCCAACTAAAGCAGACCGACCAGACTGGTCGCTGGATGGCAATTACCGGTGTAGTTCTTGGCTATGTAGGTATTGGTATTGCCCTGATCGCAACTATCGTGAACCTGGTGGTTAGAGCCAGGCACGGTGTTGACTTCATGGGGGATGACCAGTTCATGAATCGCCACAACGACAATGACGGCGGCAACTGGAATATGCCTCCTATGAACAACTAGTTCATTTTCTATAAGCAAAACCCCTCACCAAAGCTGACAGTGAGGGGTTTTGCTTTATCTAGGCGCTACAACTAGAACCCGGTGATTGTCATTGACTCTGGTAATTATCAGAGTGGCTGGGTTCTTACCTTTGAGGTTTAGTTCTTTTCTCAGTTGTTCCGGAGTTACATCGGTTCCACGTTTTTTGATTTCAAGTGGACCGATGTTTCTTTCATTGAGGTATGCCTTGAGT
>DDPP01000084.1 GCA_002342255.1 Micrococcales bacterium UBA2465 | reverse complement strand
GGACTATCTAGATTGGTTCAAGAGAATTGTGATGCGATAGTTTCTATTCCAATATCTAAAGACACCGAATCCTTAAACGCAGGTATTGCCGCTTCAGTAGTTCTATATGAAGTGAGCAAAGCAAGACTCAGATAGAAGCTTAAACTAATTGGCCCGGTTAGATACCGGGCCAATTAGTTTTAACAAGGATTACTTTTTCTTGGGTGCAGCTTTCTTAGCAACCGGCTTGGCAGCTACCTTCTTCACCGCAGGTTTAGCAGCAACCGGCTTTTTAGCTGCAGGTTTGGTAGCAACANNTTCTTAGCTGGAGCCTTCTTAGCAGCAGGTGCCTTAGCAGCTACAGCCTTAGCTGCAGCGTCGTTGTTTAGACGAAGACCTGAGGTGATGTCGAACAGGTGAGTGATTCCACCTGAAGGCTTTAGAAATACCTTGTCGCCTGAACGCAATGAGCTCTTCGAGCCAACACGAGCAATCACATCGAAAGTCTTGCCGTCTACGGTTGCTTCACCATAGAGGAATGCATCCGCACCTAGTTCTTCGATGATGTTGACTGTTACTTGAATGCCATCCTTAGTCGTTACCACTAGATCTTCTGGTCTAACACCAAAGGTCACGGTCTTCTGCTTGGTCTTAGCCAAAACAGAACTTTCAACCTTGAGAGTGCTGTTACCAAATTGAACTCCACCGGCAACAATCTTTAGTTCCATCAAGTTCATGGCAGGTGAGCCAATGAATCCGGCAACGAATACGTTTGCTGGACGCTCGTAAAGATTGCGTGGAGTGTCTACCTGCTGAAGCAAACCATCCTTTAGCACTGCAACGCGGTCACCCATGGTCATAGCTTCAACTTGGTCGTGGGTTACGTAGACAGTGGTAACGCCTAGGCGTCTCTGCAGCGATGCAATCTGAGTTCTAGTCTGAACACGAAGCTTGGCATCGAGGTTTGATAGCGGTTCGTCCATCAAGAAAACTTCTGGCTTACGAACAATCGCACGACCCATGGCAACACGTTGACGCTGTCCACCAGAAAGTGCTTTTGGCTTACGGTCCAGATAAGGTTCAAGATCAAGAAGTTTTGCAGCTTCTAGAACTCTCTCAGCGCGTTCAGTTTTGTGAACGCCAGCAATCTTTAGTGCAAAGCCCATGTTCTCTGCCACGGTCATGTGTGGGTAGAGTGCATAGTTTTGGAAGACCATGGCAATGTCACGGTCCTTAGGCGGAACCTGTGTGACATCGCGATCACCGATTAGGATACGTCCCTCGTTGACCTCTTCGAGGCCGGCGAGCATACGTAGGGTAGTGGTCTTACCACAACCGGAAGGACCAACGAGAACTAGAAATTCTCCGTCCTTTACAGTCAACTCAATCTGGTCAACTGCTGGGGCTTTACCGCCCGGATAAAGCCTGGTGGCCTTATCAAATGTTACTGATGCCAATGTATTACTCCTTCAGCGGCAGGAACGAGCCGCACGATCCGTAGTGAATTAGTGCCAAGGGGTCTAAACCACAAGGCTTTTCTATTATCGCATTGTCTGGAACTGCCCTAGACTTAAACACCTATGCTGTTTTGGCCCTTTGGCTAAAACCCGAGTAAAGAGGTGTAAGTAATGTCCCTAAACCCGCGTCCAACCCGCTCCGAACAGCGAGATGCAGCCCGAGCCAAGGCTCGTGAGCTTAGAGAGCAAAGAGCGAAGGGTGATCAGCGCAAACGTCTCTTGATTACATCTGGTTCCATCATCGGAAGTTTGGCAGTAATTGCCGGCGTCACCATGGTATTAATTAACGCCAGCGGTGACAGCCAAACCAATATCGAAAATGCCAAAAAGGTGCCCGCTAACGTAACCGCTCTCGGTGGTGTCATTGTTGGTAAAGATCTAAAGGTTATTTCTGAAAAGGAAGCCAACAAGATCAATCACGTGGTTATCTATCAGGACTATCAATGTCCTATCTGTGAACTTTTCGAAGGTCCAAACCTAAGCCAGATTAAGACTTGGGCTCAAACTGGTCTGGCTGCCGTTGAATTCCACCCAATTTCATTCCTGGATAGCAACTCTTTGAACAACTACTCGTCAAGGGCTGCTAATGCGGCTTTCTGTGTCGCCAACTCACAACCGGAGAAGTATTTCGATGTGAACACAGCTCTTTATTACTACCAACCTCAAGAAGGAACCTCTGGTCCCGACAACAATGCCTTGAAGGAGACCTTGAAAGGCGCTGGTGTTGAGATAAACGACGAAATGAATAAGTGTATTGATCAGAAGCGTTATGGCACTTTTATCAATAACATCACCAATACCGCGCTAAGCCAGAATGCAGTTACCGGTGATACTAAAGTGACTGGAACACCACACATTTTGGTCAACGGAGTGCAATACACTTGGGATAACGCAGGAACTGACTTGCCAAACCCAGGTCGTTTTGCTCAATTCTTTAATGTAAATGCCAAGAAATAAGTAGAAAGAACTAAACAAATGAAGAAAACCATTTTTTCAGCAGTAATCGCAACCGTCCTTGCCTTCACCTTGGCATCGTGCACGAGTGCAACCAGCGCCAAGCAGATTGTCCTCCACTCTGCTACTGGTGAAACCGACACTTACATTGTTGGTAAGCGCGCCAACGTTGTTGGAGACCTAGACCTTAGCGATGCAAAGATCACCAAGTTTGATGTTGTCATCGAAGAACTGCTTCCTGGTGGTTCATGGACACAGTTCCGCAAGTTTGTTGCCCACAAGGGTTCAACCAGCATCGGCTTCGCGCTAATCAAGAGCGAAGTTGGCGACTACCAGTATCGTGCGACCATCAGTGGAAAAGATTACGGACCGTTTACTTCGGCCCCGATCACCCTCCACTACCAGGCCAAGAACTAAGACCCTAAAGCTAAAGAGCCGACCTAATGGTCGGCTCTTTTTCTTTAACATTTTCCGCTAAACTCGTCTAGGACCTTTGTCCAAGCCGACCTGGCGCAATTGGTAGCGCATCGCACTTGTAATGCGAGGGTTAGGGGTTCGAGTCCCCTGGTCGGCTCCA
>DDPP01000009.1:9317-14644 GCA_002342255.1 Micrococcales bacterium UBA2465 | reverse complement strand
TGACGAAGAATAGATTCATCAAACAAATCCTGAATACGAATACCAACTCGGTTGATCTTGTCGGCATAGGTTGGACCAATGCCTCGACCAGTAGTCCCAAGAGCACGTTTACCAAGGAAACGCTCAGCAGTCTTATCTAGTGAGATGTGATACGGAGTAATCACATGGGCATTAGCTGAAATACGTAGACGGCTAGTGTCAACGCCTCTAGCATTCAATGCATCTAGTTCTTCAAACAAAACGTGCAAGTCAATTACAACACCGTTAGAAATAACAGGAATAACACCAGGAGTCAAAATACCTGATGGGAGTAGGTGAAGTGCGTATTTCTCATCACCGATTACAACAGTGTGGCCTGCGTTGTTACCACCATTGAACTTGACAACATATTCAATGTGTTCGGCAAGCAAATCAGTTGCTTTACCCTTGCCCTCATCGCCCCACTGAGCTCCTACAATCACAAATGCAGGCATGGCAGTCTCTTTTCTTTAGTGGGGGCCTTACTGGTCTAGTTTATCCAAAGACATGTTGCATGACCCAGCTATGCATAGTTATAGCTGCAGCTGCTGAGGCATTAATGGATCTGGTGGAGCCAAACTGAGTTATCTCTAGAACTACATCGCTGGCTTTTATGGCTTCATCTGATAGCCCTGGTCCTTCTTGACCAAATAGGAATACACACTCTTTAGGCAGTTGGTATTGCTCTATCTTTTTGCAGCCCTCCACGTTATCAATAGCGATTATCGGTAGGTTTTGTGATTTAGCCCATTTGATGAATTCTTCAACGGTTTCATGGTGTCTGATGTGTTGGTATCTGTCGGTAACCATGGCACCTCTGCGGTTCCATCGCTTGTTACCGATGATATGGACTTCTTCAGCTAGGAAAGCATTGGCATTTCTAACAATGGAACCAATATTTAGATCGTGTTGCCAGTTCTCGATAGCAACATGAAATGGATGTCTTTTGCTGTCTAAGTCAGCGACAATGGCTTCCATTTTCCAATAGCGATACTTATCAACAACGTTTCTGGTATCTCCGTTGGCAAGTAATTCTGAGTCATAAACCGAGTTCTCTAACTCTGGCCAATCACCTTGCCAAGGACCAACGCCCCAAGTGCTTAGTTCATGGCTTGGATTGTTTTCTTGTTCTTTGTCTGACATCTACTCAAGCCTAACTTTTGTGAAGGTAACATTGAACCATGGCAGAACGAAGAAAAATAGAGTGTTGGCTTACCGACATGGATGGTGTTTTAGTGCACGAAGGCAAGGCTCTGCCTGGTGCAGCCGAGGTTATCAAGTCTTGGCGTGAACAAGACCTTAGGTTCCTAGTGCTAACCAATAACTCCATGTATACCCCCAGAGACCTTGCTGCCCGACTAAAAGCAACTGGCTTAGACATTCCCTCAGAGGCTATTTGGACCTCAGCCCTAGCCACAGCCGACTTCCTTCACTCGCAGAAGCCAAAGGGCTCTGCCTTTGTTCTAGGTGAAGCTGGCCTTACTACAGCCATGTATGAAATTGGTTACATCATGACCGATGTGAACCCTGACTACGTGGTGCTAGGCGAATCTCGAAACTTCAATTTTCATTCGCTTACCAAAGCAATTCGATTGATTAACAACGGTGCCAGATTCATTGCGACTAACCCAGATGCCACAGGCCCTAGCGCTGATGGTGTTCTTCCGGCAACAGGATCTGTGGCTGCTTTGATAACTAAAGCAACTGGTAAAGATCCATACATTGTTGGTAAACCAAACCCGATGATGTTCCGTTCAGCTATGAACAAGATCAATGCACACTCAGAATCAACTGGAATGATTGGTGACCGCATGGACACCGACGTGGTTGCTGGTATCGAAGCTGGTCTCCACACAGTTCTAGTACTTACAGGTATTGCCGATGAGACGGAAATCAACCGATACCCATTCAGACCAAACGAGATCCTCAACTCAATAGCCGATTTGCTTTAAAGCTTAAATAGATAAAGCCCTGGTTTCCCAGGGCTTTATCTTTATTTCAACTATTTGATTGTGAACTTCTTAGATAATGTTCTTCCATCGGCAGAAACAGTAACAGTCTTCGTACCTTTGGTGACAGTGTAGGTGTATGTCTGGGTTGCTTTGGTTGGCCTAACAGTGACTTTCCTAAGTCCAGTAATGCTAACCGAGAAGCTCTTTCCAATGGCGTTAGAAATTCTTATCGAGATCTTCCTACCTGACGCTGAAGCTGAGACAGTTATCGGAGGAACTGGCTTGAAGTAGTGAATTTCAAGATCGCTACCAATGTTGTCTTTACCAGTTAATTCAACTGCAATCTTTGTGAACTTGGCTCCTGAAACAGGAACTGGAGCTGTCGCTGACGCCGGCATCGGTTCACCAGAAGTATCTAGGTTGTTCAAGGTGAANNGATCGCTGTATGCGAGGGTAGTTGAAGCACCCCTTGAGGCGTTGCCAACAATACCTCCGGCTATCATGGCGTTTGAACCAGATGCTCCCAGGTTGATCCGCACTGTTACAGCAGCGTTTCTGGCCCAACTTCCATCATCTTTAGTTGCTTGGAAGGCGATGATTTGCTTTGAAGCAACAGGAGCATAAGCCTGAACCACACCGTCACCCATAATTGCATTTGAGGCACTTAGGGTAGGCGCTAGCAACCTAATGTTTGCTGAGTCGGTGCTGTCATCCAAACCAGTTGGATCGAAGTAGTGCAGTTCAACGAAGTCTGCACTGTCAGTTTTTTCTCCAGTGATTTCTGGGAGTAGCTGGCTGTAGCAGTCTTGCATTGGGTCTGTAGTCACGTCGTGTGGAGTATCGGCATCCAAGCTCTTTGGGGCTTTAGGCAAGATACCGCCGTAAGCTTCACAGTCATCAGGGGACATAATCATAAATGAAACATTTCCATTAATGTCTGTGTTAGCAACTACGTCAGCGCCGTCAGCAGCAGTTGCTGGAGCAGGTCTAGCTTTCATTCCGTTGACACGAATGTTTGCGTTAGAAGATGAGTAACCTTTGTTGGCACGAAGCTTCACCGGAGTGTTTACTAGGGCTACACCTGCAGGTTCGCTCTGTGCATGGAAAGTTAGAGTGACGTTTTGACCGAATGGAACGTAGACCTGGTTGAATCTCATGCCGACTCCAAACCAGTCACAGTCCAAAGTGAACTGGCCTTCGAAGTCGTAACGACGAACAGAGTTTGAGTCATCCAAAACCGGAGAGATCAAACGGATGCTGTCTTTAGGGTGATCGTTGGCAGTTTGGTCGGTTACTGGATATGGGCAAGCAGCTGCCTGTGCTGGTGAAGTTGCTGCGGTAAGTCCGGCAAATGAAAGTAACGCTACAACAGATAGTGAGGTTAGTTTCTTAGAAAAGTTCATCAATGTTCCTTCGTTTAGTGGAATGTTCACGCCGAAGGACGTTTGATTAAATAGTGCGCATCATTGACGTACTTCGAAGCGCGCACACACTTCCTAACTTCAGACTAATAAACGAAAGGTATGCGTGAAAGCGGTTTCGCAGGTGTTTACCAATTCGTTATCTAAGCGCTGGCTCTAACCACAAGCTCGGTCGGCAAAATAACCGGTTCAACTTCTTCACCATTGAGTTGAGCGATCATCAAGTTGCCAGCAGCCTCACCCAATGCCACCACATCCTGGCGGATGGTGGTCAAAGATGGTCTCGCAGTTTGTGCGATTAGAGAATCATCGAAACCAACGATCTTTACTTGGTTTGGAATTTCCCTACCGGAATCCTGCAATTCGACCATTGCACCCATGGCCATCAAGTCATTGCTGGCAAATATACCGTCTATGTCAGGGTGGCTATCTAGCAGTTTTCTTGCATTAGCTCTACCAGACTCGAATGAATAGTCACCCTCACAGATCAAGCCCTTGGCTGGAACATGTCCGGCCTCGCGGTAGACCTGTAAGAATCCATCCAAACGCTGTTTAGCTGCAGTAGTTCCAATGTCTCCGGTAATTATGGCTACCTTTTTGCAGCCCTGGCTAACTAGTCGTTTAGTAGCCGCGTAGGCACCACCAAAGTTATCTGTATCCACGAAGGCTATATCTGTTGATGAGTGTGGTGTTCCGGTGATGACTAGAGGTAAACCTTGCTTCTTTAGATTGTTTACCAAAACATCGCTGTGTAATACAAAGAAGATAGCCCCGTCGACTTCTCCCGATTTCAGATAGTGGCCAACCCCTGAGTCGGTTGACCCAACAGGAGATACCATCAGCACGGTCTGAAGGCCGCTTTCCATCAGAACTCGGCTAACCCCAGATGTGACTGTTCCCCAGAATGGATCACCTAGAACTGAAACATCATCATCGATAACTACTGCAATCAAACCAGTTCTTCCAGAGGCTAGGGCAGAAGCAACTCTGTTCTTCTTATAGCCAAGCTTCTCAACTGCCTGGTGGACTCTCTTGGCTCTCTCTGGGTGAACTGATTCGTCACCATTTAGAACTCTAGAAACTGTGGCTTCAGAGACATTGGCTGCTTTAGCAATTACGGCGTAGGTAGGTCTTGTCGGCACTTCAGCCACCTCCCTAAGCCCTAGTTTTTACGAACCGAATCTAAAACGGTTCCGTTTGTCTTAATTACTTTATTGTAAACGCTTGCTGAAAGTTTCGGGATTCGCTGTAATGTTTCAAAATTGACATGAACGATACCAAATCGTTTCGCGTAGCCTTCAGCCCACTCAAAATTGTCTAAAAGAGACCAGTAGTAATAAGCCTTAACGGGAACACCGCGATCAATAGCTCGGCTGACTGACGACAGGTGGTTCACCAAATAATCAACCCGGTCTTCATCATTGACCTGACCATTTTCATCAACCACGTCATCGTAAGCAGCACCGTTCTCGGTGATGGCTAGATCTGGGATCTGTGGCCAATCCTGGTGGATACGAACCAACAAGTCTTCTAGACCAGTTGGGGTTACCGGCCAACCCATGGCAGTTTGTGGCTGCGGTGGTGTGCCATCAGAGTTGATTGGGAATAGGAAAGTTCCGTTATTGGCAGCTACCTGCTCTGCAGTTGGAGTGTTAATAAATGAGTCGCTGTAGTAGTTAATGCCGAGGAACTCGGAATCAATCTTCAGCTTCTCCATGTCACCGTCGTGAATATATTTCTGCAAATCATCGCCATAGTGTTCCACCAAGTTAGCTGGGTAGGTTCCAAACAGTTGAGCATCTAGATACCAACGGTTCAGATGTGCATCTTGGTAGTCAGCAAGCTTTAATAGTGCTGCATTGTTTTCATCATCAACTCGATAGTTGGTCATGTTCAAAGTAATACCGCTACGAATCTCTGGTCTAACTGCACGCAG
>DDPP01000009.1:6391-9217 GCA_002342255.1 Micrococcales bacterium UBA2465 | reverse complement strand
ATTCCGTGGAAGTAACCCAACCAAGTGAAAACCCAAGGCTCATTTAGGGTTACCCAGTTAGCGACGCGGTCACCAAATTCTTCAGCAACAACAGTTGCATAATCTGAAATCCAACCCACGATATCTCTATTGGCCCAACCACCTTTATCTTGCAATACCTGTGGCAAATCCCAGTGATACAAAGTTGCGGTTGGTTGAATACCTGCATCTAAAAGTGAATCAATTAGCCGGTCATAGAAATCAATTCCATGTTTACCTGTAGCACCGGTGCCATTAGGAATAATTCTTGGCCAAGCTAGAGAGAAACGATAAGACTGAATGCCAAGATCTTTCATGATCTTGATGTCTTCCATGTAACGGTGATAGTGATCACAAGCAACATCGCCGGTGTCACCGTTCTTGACTAAACCTGGAGTGTGACTAAAGGTATCCCAGATGCTAAGTGATCTGCCACCGTCTTGGTAGGCACCTTCTATTTGGTATGACGCTGTTGCCGAACCCCAGCTGAAATCTTCAGGAAAACTCATGATTAGCCCTTTACTGCTCCATCCATAACACCACGAACTAGCCTGCGGCCAACAAAAATAAACAAAATCAAAAGTGGCAGCGTGGACAAGAAGGCTCCACCCATGTTCAATGCGTAGTCAATTGCATAACTGCTCTTTAGCTGGTTAACGGCAACCTGTGCAGTGAAATTTTCTGGGGTATTCAAAACCAAAAGTGGCCATAGGAAGTCGTTCCATGAAGCTAAGAAAGAAAACAACCCTAAAACAAAACTGCTCTGCGCGATGATTGGCAATACGAGAGACCAATATGCTCTGAACACTCCAGCACCATCGATGCTGGCCGCTTCCAGAAGTTCATTTGGCACCTGAGCATCAATCACCTGTCTCATCCAGAACACACCAAAAGCAGTGACCAGTGCAGGAATGATTAGAGCGCCAAGCGTGTCAATCAGGTTCATCAAGCTGATCTCTTTGAACAGCGCGATGATACCCAACTGGCTTGGCAACATCATGGTAAAAACAACAAACAAAACCAAGTAACGCTGACCGCGGAAATTCAACTTCGCAAAAGCAAAACCGGCAAGGGCTGAGAAGAACACCTGAGCAACAGCAACCAGAGTTCCAACATAGAAGCTATTCAATAGCGCTTGGTTGAAAGCCGGTAGCGCTTCATAAACGTGACTAACTACTGTGAAGAAACGTGGGCCAGGTAGAAGTGTTGGTGGGATCTTGCTGATCTCGTCAGTTCCGTTAGATGCAACAATAAACATCCAGTAAAACGGGAAGATTGAAATGAAAGTAATAAGAGCCAACATCAAATAGCCAAAGAATGAAACTTTGTGCCACTTAGGTCTCTTGTTTGGGTTCTTCAATACGTAATTGCTCACGACTTGTCCCCCGCAATTCTTCTAGTGATAAAGAAGTTGATGGTTGAAACAATCATCACAATCAAAGTAATGGCAATACCAATTGCAGCAGCATATCCCCAGCGGTAACCAACGAAAGCTTGATCGAATAGGAACAGGGTAAGAGTTGAGAACTGACCGGAGTCACCACCGTTATAAGAACCACCAAGAATCAAAGGTTCCGCAAAAACTTGCAAACCACCAATGGTTCCAACAATCAATACGAAGGTAATGGTGTTTCTAAGTCCAGGTAGTGTCACGTAAATAAACTGCTTCCACTTACCTGCACCATCAAGCGATGCTGATTCATATAGCTCACTAGGAATAGCCAGCATGGCTGCCAAGAAGATCAGCGCGTTATAGCCGGTCCAACGCCAAATAATCATGGAGGCAATTGCGATGTGTGATGAAGTCGTTCCTTGGATGAAGTCAACATGCTCAAAACCCAGAGCACCAATGATGATATTTATCATTCCAAAATCTCTACCGAACAATTGGCCAAAGACAATGGCGATAGCCAACACTGAGGTGATGTTTGGCACCAACAGGATAGTTCTCCAGAAAGTNNTTATGCAAAATAGCAGCTAAACCAATGCTCATGATGATCATCGGAATTGTTGAAATCAACCAAATGTCAAAAGTATTTACAAGCGCATTCCAAAATCTGGAATCAGCGAACAGCTCCGTGAAGTTAGCTAACCCAACTGGGTTATAAATACCTGAAAGAACATCGACATCAAAGAAAGCAAGAACCACCGAGAAAACAATAGGCGCTAAACCAAAAATCAAGAACATGATGAAAAACGGAGCGGTAAATAGATAACCCCAACGACCGTTCAACGAAGGAACGGCATTTGGGTTATCTAGTTTTTTACTCGGTTTCCAAGGTGTTGGTGGCTTTGATTTGCCCCTCGGCAAGGCACTTTCAGACATACTTACTTACACTTATCTGCGTCTGCTATACCTTTAGCGAATGCCTTGTTGGAGTCTTTCTCTTTGCCGTTGGCAACAAGTGAAATAGCCGAACCCATCGCCATGTCAATACAGCGCTGCAACTTACCCTCGAAGATTGGCTTCAGCTTCTTCACACCGTCAACATAAATCTTTCCGACTGGTGCATTGTTGAAGAATGGATCCTTGTAGCCAACCAAGTCTGGGTCAGTGTATAGCGAAGGAGTTGATGGGAATAAACCATAAAGTTGGAAAACCTTCAACTGCTGATCAGGAGCAAGATACCAAGAGATAAAGTCCCAAGCTTCTTGCTTGTGTTTTGCACCCTTAGGAATGGTTAGCTGGCTACCACCTTGGTTACCGCCACCACCAGGGATATCAGCGATGTCCCACTTACCCTTGGTACCTGGGGCCTGACCCTTGATGTAATCCATCATCCAAGCTGGTGACAACATTACTGCGAA
>DDPP01000009.1:3122-6297 GCA_002342255.1 Micrococcales bacterium UBA2465 | reverse complement strand
GCAATGGTGGTATCGAAAGCAGTCTTAACCTGCTTGTTGGTTTTGAAAATTAGTTGTCCCTGATCAGTTCCGTTGTTACGGTAATACTTTTCAGTTCCCTGGTTTAGAACTGCTGGATAAATAGTTCCAACGTTGTCCATGAAACCAATGTTGGCTTTCTTATCAGATGCACTTAGCTTTGACATGTAATTCTTGCCGAAGTCGATGAACTTAGACCAGGTGTTCCAAGCCTTTGAAACATCATCGCGCTTGTATGGCAGACCATACTTTTTGAAAAGGTCCCAACGATATGCAACTTCAAGACCACCGACGTCAGTAGGGATACCGATTACGGCATCGTTGTAACCAACACCGTGCTCCCAACGCCATGAAAGATAGTCTTTCTTCAAATCGGTTGCGCTCTTATTACCAACAGTTGTTCTCATTGTTCGAAGATCTACGAAACACTGTGGATAGGCTCTCCAGAAACCGGAGTAAGAAATTTCAACTGCTGCGATGTCTGGGTTACCAGCACCACCAGCAGCACACTGGGTATACAAACCTGTTCCGTTAAGTGCATCTAGATCAGATTTCTTGATGCTCAACTTAATTTCTGGGTGAAGTTTTCTATAATCAGTAACCAGAGCTGGTTCGATTACGTCACCAAAAGTATTGATGGATAGCACTGTGCATGTGTCTGTGTCGGAAGTTGCCCCGGTGCAGTCAACAACAGCTTTTGCTGGCTGAACAACTCCTAGAGTTCCGATGGCTAGTAAAACTGCGACGGTTGAACCGATGGTTTTCGTAGAAATCCACTTAAGTGACATCTTTGTCTCCTGTTGGTCGAGGTGTTGCCTCCCCTCGTGGCTGTTGTGCGACAGCCAAAGGGGAGGCCTACTTCCTCGCAAATAAGGTTTGTAGTAAACTGCGAAAGCGGTTTCACAGTAAATACTAGTCAAGCGTGAAAGCGGTTTCTTAGCAATTCGAGAGGCCACTCTTCAGGCAACTGTTACCAAAAAGTAATCTTTCCAAGGAAGGAAAGCAGTTGAGATTTAGAAGCAAACTCATAGGTTTTGGTGCAGTGTTAGCCCTAGCCACCCTAGTTTTAAGCCCAAATGCCAATGCTGTGACTAAAAAGGAGCGAATCCTCTGGTCGCAAAGCTTTAATGAAAAAGCTGGCACCAAAGTTGATCCAAAGACCTGGACCTACGACCTGGGTAATGGTTTTGGTTGGGGAAATAACGAGCAAGAGTATTACACCAACAAAGCGGCCAACATCTCAACTGATGGTAAAGGAAGCTTGGTCATTACTGCCAAAAAACTGAACCCAGACGAACCTAGAGACCAATACATCACTAATTACTGTGCGAACTGTCTTTACTCGAGTGCAAAAGTGGTCACCAGAGGAAAAGTGGGCTTCAAGTATGGAAGCATGTCTGCCAGAATGCAGATTCCTGAAGGCGTTGGCATGTGGCCAGCATTCTGGATGTTAGGTGTGCCAAGAAGCAACTGTAATGGTTGGCCTTCCTGTGGTGAGATCGACATCATGGAAGCAAGAGGGGCAGATGTTTACCACTCTGTTTCTTCACTTCATGGACCTGGTTACTCAGGTGGCAGCGCTCTAAGCCACTACTACTTTTCAGGTAATGACCCACTTAGCACCGGTTATCACATCTATCGTCTCGACTGGTTACAG
This sequence comes from Micrococcales bacterium UBA2465, assembly GCA_002342255.1. GTDB lineage: Bacteria > Actinomycetota > Actinomycetes > Actinomycetales > Microbacteriaceae > Rhodoluna. The sequence goes on along the minus strand of DDPP01000009.1, from coordinate 4,622 downwards.
AACTCTGTGAAGTTCTATGTTGATGGACATCTAGTTGGATCAGAAACGAAAAACACCGTGAAGCCTAATGACTGGGCTTTCAATGGTGAGTTCTACCTGATATTGAATCTAGCTACCGGGGGAAACTTCGATGGTGGAGATCTAGATGAAAGTATTCAACAAGCTCAACTAAAGATTGACTGGATTAGGTATTCAACACTTAATGGTGTTGGAACTTTATACAAACACTAACGAAGTTCTAAATCATCCAAAGTAATAGCAGTTAGGTATTTATAACCTGCATCTTCGATTACTTTTTGGGCACCAGTGTCACGATCAACAACAGTTGCAACAGCAACAATGATTGCTCCTGCTTCTTCCAAAGCTTTAGCAGCCGTTAGTGGTGAACCACCTGTTGTTGAAGTGTCTTCAACAACAACTACTTTCTTTCCTTTAACATCTGGGCCTTCAACTTGCCTTCCCATGCCATGAGCTTTAGCTTGCTTACGAACAACAAAAGCATCAATGCTTCTGTTTCTGTTCGCAGCCTGATGCATTACTGCAGTTGCAACTGGGTCTGCACCCATAGTTAGTCCACCAATGGCATCAAACTCTGTAATTCCGTTTTGATCTAATAGATCTAGCATTACTTGACCAATGAGTGGCGCTGCTTCATGATGCAAAGTGGCTCTTCTAAGGTCAACATAGTAATCAGCTTCAATGCCGCTAGATAAAGTGACTCTGCCGTGCACAACAGCCAATTCCTTAATTAGTTCTACTAGGCGGGGCTTGGCAGGGGATTCAAAGGTCATGTCTTAAGTTTAAGTAATGCGCATAGCAACTCATAACGTGAACTCAATTAGAACCCGTGTCGGCCGGGTAGTTGACTGGCTGCAAAGAGCAGACATCGATGTTTTAGCTATGCAAGAGATTAAATGTAAACCTGACCAGTTCCCAATGAAACAGTTCAATGATGCAGGCTACGAGGTTGTCTTACATGGGCTAAACCAGTGGAACGGTGTTGCTTTTGCAAGCCGAATGCCAGCGGAAGACGTTGAAATTGGTTTTGCTGGAATGCCTGGCTTTGGTCCAGAACTAGCTCAAGAAGCTAGAGCCATTGGTGCTACTTTCAATGGAGTTAGATTGTGGTCTCTATACGTTCCTAACGGCAGAACTCTTGAAGATCCTCACTACCAATACAAACTGGAATGGCTAGATAGGTTAGCTGCGGTTACCAGTGAATGGATTGAAGATCCAACACCGTTAGCTCTCATGGGTGATTTCAACATTGCTCCTTTAGATACTGATGTTTGGGACATTGATGATTTCATCGGAGCAACTCACGTTTCAGAACCTGAACGACAAGCATTCGAAGCTTTTGAACAAATTGGATTACAAGATGTAGTTCGACCACTAGTTCCTGAAGGTTATACCTACTGGGATTACCAACAACTGAGATTCCCTAAGAATGAAGGAATGCGAATCGACTTCATTCTAGGTAATGAAACTTTTGCTGAAGCA
>DDPP01000009.1:0-3087 GCA_002342255.1 Micrococcales bacterium UBA2465 | reverse complement strand
GTAGTTGATTTGGAGATATAGAAATGTGTAATCAAGTAATTTGTGAAACTTGTAAAAAGATTACTTGGACTGGCTGTGGTGAACATGTTCAGGAAGCCCTAGCTGGAGTTGAAGAAGATCAACTCTGCACTTGCAACGACTAGCGTTCTAAAAACTTAGCTCTCTGCTTAGGGCCATACTTCTCAATCGCATAACGCAGCATTGTTCTTGGCATCTGGTGTTTGTATTTGTTTAGGAACTCAGTGAGAGTTTCTTCATCTCTGTTGCCGACTTCTCTCAGCATCCAACCAGTTGCCTTGTGAATTAGGTCGTGGTGATCAACAAACAAATCTCTAGCTAAAGCAAGAGTTGGACCAAATTTGTTCATTCTAATTAGTGGGAAAGTTAGAATTATTGCTGCTCTTCTCTCCCAGAGGTTCTCAGACTTGGCTAATGCGTGCATAAATGCAGCGTTGTAACCAATGTGTCTAGAAAGTATTTCTCCTAGAACCGGAGCACTGGTGTCAATTAGGTCCCAGTTGTTTACTTTGTAATTCGCAACCAGTGATAACCAATAATCAAATATTTCTTTGCGCTCTTCATTGACTTCAGCGTTTGTGTATTTGTAATTCAAAATCAACAGAGCGCATAAACGTTCCTCGTGGAATTTTGAGTTGGCCAAAAGATCTAGATCTTTGTGTTCTAGATCTTTGTATTTGTTAGCTACTTTTCTTGTGTCAGGAACTGTGACACCTAGAAAGATATCGCCTTCACCATATTCTCCTTTGCCAGTTTTGAAATAGCGAGCGGAGTTCTCTGCTCGGGTTTCAGTGGCAAGAGATTTTAGATCTCTCCTGAGTTCTTTCAGCAATTACAGGTTCCCGATAACAACCAGACTGTCGCCAGCAACAGGAACAAACTCACTGGTCTTGGCTGGGTTCAAGATGACACCGGTTGAACCATCAGATGAGGTGCTGTTTGCAGCGCGGTAACCAATAACTGATTCACCGTAGTTTCGACCAGTGGCAACAAGTTCTCCGAAGCTAACTGACTTACCAAGTTCTGCGTAGTCAGCAATATCTCTAACGTTTAGAGTTGCCCCTTCGGCATCAAACAGATCCGTGAACACTGGAGCAAGAGCTGGATTCTCGCTGATTTGGGCAATCAGCAATGCTGCCAGACTGTCGCTAACTACCAGGTCATCAACCGCTGCCACTCTAGCTAACTCAGTCTTTCTTGAGTCAAGAATTTCTGCTACCAAACGAGTTGGTTCAACACCATTGCCGTCAGCCATAAACAACTGGTTCATCTGCAACATGGTGAGCATGGTCTGAGCATCAGCTTCTGACTCACTTATGGCGTTGCGATAACCGAGAACTATTACCTCGTTGTATTTCTTGTCTTTAGCGGCAGCAATCAGGTCATCAATGTCACCGGTAACGCTGGCATAGGTGACCTGGATGTCGCCAAACTTTAGGTCAGCTAGTTCAGCAGGGTCAACATATCTTGACTGAGCTACGATGTGGACGGTTGAGCCCTTAGGCAAGAAACCAGCTAGTTCATTTAGAACAGTTCTACCCATGGAGGACCAGCCAATAATCAACAGGCTCTCGGCAGGATCTGCAGCACGGTTTGCTGTAGTAACTGGTTTACTAGCGATGTCATCTCTAACACCGGTATAGATAACCTTGTCGTCATCTTCAGCAATAGCAATAATCTTTGCGTTGTTTGGGATGACTGTATTCATAGCCGGATTTACAAATATTGTTCCGTTCTCATCAACATAACCAATAACTGATGCTTCATTGAAGGCAAGTAGTGCATCTGCATAGGTTTTACCAGCTAGAGCTGGAACATTCGCGAAATAGATTTCATCCCCATCGAAGTCAATTAGGTCTAATACAACTGCTGCCAGTCCCGGTCTTCTTGAAGCCTGTGCTGTCACACGAGCGATGATTTCATCTGAACGAACGGTAATTACTTGACCGTTAGTTGCAGTGGTGAGTGCTTCGCCAGTATTTGCATCATCAATTTCAGCAACAATTCTGATGTTTGGATTCGGATTTACTGCCTTGATGGCAAGCACTGCGCTAACTACGTTAGCATCACCTGAACTGTCTGCATCTAAAACAATGATTGATTTAGCATTAGCAATATTTGTTCGCTTTAGATCTTCAGGGTTAGTGACATCACCGGTTCTGGTGATTACTTTTAGTTTTCCAAGTTCAGTTGCTCTTGCTTCAATTTCATCTTCCATGAAATCTCTGGTTTGCTCTGAGAAGATAACAACTTTTGCTTTTCTAACATTCTGATTAGCAACAGCTAGTTCTTTCAAGATTGGGTAGATGCGGTTAGACCAACCAAGGATAAGAGTGTGTCCGTTGTCAATGATCGGACTCTTACCTTTACGTAGTCTCTCAAAAGTTCTTGAAATAGCGCCTACGATAAAACCGGTAACGCTACCACCAAGCGCAATGGTGCAAACCCAGGTTAGGAAACCAAGAATTCTTTCAGCCGAGGTCTCTTCCCCGCCCTTACCAAAAAGCGTTGCAAACGAACCCCAGAAGGTTTCGAAGTTGAAAACAACCGGAGTTCCTGGGTTGGTGATGAAAGGTGTTGCAAACAGAACTGCTTTGATTAGTACCAAGAGGATGGAGAAGATCACCATGAAGATAAACATCCAGGTGACGAACATCCCGCTCTTAGCTATTGAATTGTCAAAGCTATAGCGGAGCTTAGCTAGCAATGATGGCTTACTTGCGGAAACTTGGGTTGGCTCGCCTTGGGCACCCTGGCCGTAGCTGCGTTCTGTTTTGTTAGGCATAGTTGTTCATTTTACCGAACAGCCTTTAGTGGGATTTGTTTTTGTTCGAATTAGCGCTGACGCCACAACACAACAGCGGTTGACCTTCTAGGGCGCTTGCCGGAAGGCAAAATTACTGTTTCCGCGTCGCCAACTGCAAAGACCCTAGAACCCGGTTGGCTAGCCACTAGGCGATCAACTATTTCTTGTAATTCTTTGTTCTCTGCTTTTAGAGCAACCACCTTGTTCTCTAACTCCAGTATCCGCTTGATAGCAACCAGGGACACCCCCTCAGCCGATAACTT
>DDPP01000026.1:6185-6319 GCA_002342255.1 Micrococcales bacterium UBA2465 | reverse complement strand
ACTAAGTTAGAACCTTCAACTCCGGTAACCATTTGACCTTCGTGGGTGCAAGCCGCATTGAATGCCCGATAAACACCAGCTTTTGGCTGAGTTATCAGAACAAAAAGTGAGCCAGAACTGGTTTTGATTTGGGC
>DDPP01000026.1:4894-6150 GCA_002342255.1 Micrococcales bacterium UBA2465 | reverse complement strand
GTTGCCGCTTCAGCAGAGCTGGCTAGGCCAGTTAGGCCCACAGTTGCAGCGGCGATGCCGATCGCAGAGAGAAACTTTCTTCTGGAAAGATCAATCTTGCTTTCGGTAACTTCAATGTTTGGCTTTGCGCAGTTGTGTTCAGACATGTCTTAAGCGTAAGTCATGGCAAGAATGATATCGGTTGTTACCGCAGGCCTGTTAGGAAATTCTCAGTTATCTTCTGCCGCGAAGAACAGCCTGCTTTACTTCAGCAATCGCCTTGGTAACTTCAATACCTCTAGGGCAAGCCTCGGTGCAGTTGAAGGTGGTTCGGCAGCGCCAGACTCCTTCTTTGTCATTCAAGATGTCCAGTCTCACCTCAGCCGCTTCGTCTCTAGAGTCAAAGATAAAACGGTGAGCGTTGACTATTGCCGCAGGTCCAAAGTATTGGTTGTCGGTCCAGAACACTGGGCAAGATGAGGTACAGGCAGCACAAAGAATACACTTCGTGGTTTCATCAAATCTGGCACGATCTTCGGGAGACTGCAGTCTCTCCTTCTCAGGATTATCCGAAGCGATTAGGAAAGGTTTTACATCTTTATATGCCTGGTAGAACGGATTCATGTCAACCACCAGGTCTTTTTCAACAGTTAGACCCTTGATTGGTTCAACATAAATTGGCTGGGTGATGTCTAGGTCCTTGATCAGAGTTTTACATGCCAAACGGTTTCTACCGTTGATTCGCATTGCATCTGAACCACAGACACCGTGAGCACAGCTTCTTCTAAAGGTTAGAGTTCCGTCCTGCTCCCACTTGATCTTGTGGAGGGCATCTAGAACACGGTCGGTTCCGAACACCTGAACATCAAAGTCTTGCCACTTCGGCTCATCGTCAATTTCTGGGTTGTATCTTCTTACGAAAAGTGTGACCGTAAATGACGGTACGGCAGCAATTTCTTTAGTGCTCTCGACTGCAGTGTTCATTAGTACTTACGCTCCATTGGTGGGTAGATGGTGACGGTAACTGGTTTCCAGTCGACCTTGATTTCATCTCCTGCTTTATAAGCCATCGAGTGAACCATAAACTTCTCATCGTTTCTGGTCTCAAAGTCCTCACGGAAGTGTCCACCGCGAGATTCACGACGTTCACGGGCCGTGTATGCGAGTACTTCAGCCAGGTCGAGCAAGAACCCAAGTTCGATTGCTTCTAGCAGATCAGTGTTGAATCGCTGGCCCCGGTCCATCACGTGGATGTTCTCGTAGCGCTTGCGAAGTTC
>DDPP01000026.1:0-4849 GCA_002342255.1 Micrococcales bacterium UBA2465 | reverse complement strand
CGCATCTTCTCAATCAGGGCAACGGTTTCTTTCACTGCGTCTTCAGGAACTGGAACAAAGTCTGCGGTCTTGGCATACTCCACTGAATACTGCCCAGCGCGTTTACCGAAAACGTTTATGTCTAACAGTGAGTTAGTACCTAGACGGTTTGCACCGTGTACCGAAACACAAGCACATTCACCGGCTGCATAAAGACCTGGAACCACAGTGTTGTTGTCTGATAGAACTTCAGCTTTGATGTTTGTTGGAATTCCACCCATTGCATAGTGAGCTGTTGGGAATACCGGAACTGGTTCGGTGTATGGCTCAACACCTAGATAGGTTCTGGCGAACTCGGTGATGTCTGGCAGCTTGGCGTCAATAACCGCAGGTTCTAGGTGTGTGAGATCTAGCAACACATAGTCCTTGTGTGGGCCAGCCCCTCGACCTTCACGAACTTCGTTAGCCATAGCTCGAGCAACCATGTCACGAGGAGCTAGGTCTTTTATAGTTGGTGCATAGCGTTCCATAAATCTTTCACCAGAAGCATTACGAAGGATTCCACCTTCACCTCGAGCAGCTTCAGAGAGCAAGATGCCAAGACCAGCAAGACCTGTTGGGTGGAATTGATAGAACTCCATGTCCTCCAGTGGCAGACCTTTACGCCAGATAATTCCAATCCCATCACCAGTAAGGGTGTGGGCGTTGGATGTGGTCTTGAAGATCTTTCCAAAGCCACCGGTAGCAAAAACAATTGACTTACCTTGGAATACATGAAGTTCACCAGTGGCTAGTTCGTATGCAACAACTGCGGCAGGACGCTTTACGCCATCAACCTCATTCATGACTAGGTCTAGAACATAGAACTCGTTATAGAACTCGATGCCAAGCTTCACACAGTTTTGGTACAGGGTTTGCAGAATCATGTGTCCAGTGCGGTCAGCGGCGTAACAGGATCTTCTTACCGGAGCTTTACCGTGGTCGCGAGTGTGACCACCAAATCTTCTCTGGTCGATCTTGCCGTCTGGAGTTCTGTTGAAAGGTAGACCCATGTTCTCTAGGTCAATAACAGCCTGCACAGATTCTTTAGCAAGAATCTCAGCTGCATCCTGGTCGACTAGGTAGTCACCACCTTTAACAGTGTCGAAGGTGTGCCATTCCCAACTGTCTTCTTCAACGTTGGCTAGCGCTGCCGCCATACCACCTTGAGCGGCACCGGTGTGTGAACGAGTGGGGAAGAGTTTTGAAATAACTGCAGTTTTAGCGTGAGGGCCCGCTTCGATAGCTGCGCGCATGCCAGCACCACCAGCGCCAACAATTACAACGTCATACTGGTAGTGATGAACCTTAACTTCAGACAATTTATTCCTCTGTTACTTGCAAATATCGGGCAGGTAGCTGTGAGCATTTGGGTCAATGCAAGGGTCGAAGGTTGTAATAACCAACGTTCCCAAAACGATTAGGGCAATTGCAACAACCCACAGAGTTACGTTTAATGATTTGCGTAACCATTCACGCTCGGTGTAATCGTTGACAAGAGTTCGCATGCCGTTGGTGCCGTGAATCAGAGCAAGCCACAGCATGATTCCGTCATAAACCTGCCAAAACGGTGAGGCCCACTTACCAGCTACGAAAGCAAAGTCGATAGCTTTCACTCCTCTAGCTGGTAGCACAATATTTACCGTCAAGTGACCGATGATCATGAAGACCAAAATGAATCCAGAGATTCTCATGAAAAGCCATGCGCGTTTTTCCCACTGAGCACTCTTACGTGAACGAGGGGCATCTGGTTGTTCGATGATTACAGCCATGAGTTATGCTCCAAAAACATGGATTAGGTGACGAGGAACAAAGCCAGCCATCAGGATTACCCAAATGGCGACGACAACCCAAAACATTTGATTCTGGTATTTGGCACCTTTACGCCAGAAGTCGATCAACATAACTCGGATTCCATTGAAAGCGTGGAAAAGAATCGCACCAACTAGACCGAGTTCAGCGATACCAATAATTTGAGTTTTATAGCTTGCCACCACTGAGTCGTAGGCTTCAGGCGAGACTCGAACCAATGCGGTATCAAGAATGTGTACTAGGAGGAAAAAGTAAATTCCTACGCCTGTGATTCGGTGTAAAACCCAAGACCACATGCCTAGTTTTCCTCTATATAGAGTGCCGGCAGGTCTATTTGCCACGAAATTCCTCCTAGATGGGCACCCTGTTATAGCGCCGTTATGCCTCTTATTCTAACCAAAGCAAATTAACAAAAATGAACAAAACCCCCATCTCCGCTAGGCTTTTGAGGTTATGACACATTCGAGAGAGCCGATGGCTCGTTTTTATGCAGTAATACCAGCTGGGGGTATCGGTAGTCGACTCTGGCCACTTTCTCGTGCCTCTGCACCAAAATTTTTGCACGACCTAACTGGTTCTGGTCAAACACTTTTGCAAGACACTGTTGAAAGACTGAGACCACTATCTAACTCCGATCGAATTTTGATTGTCACTGGGGATGCACACGAAGCTGCAGTGTTAAACCAGGTTGCCGGCTTATCGGCTAAAAACTTAGTTCTAGAACCGAGCCCTAAAGATTCAACCGCAGCCATCGCCTTGGCTGCAGCAATTTTGCTCAAAAACGAACCTGATGTAATCATTGGTTCTTTTGCAGCAGATCACGTCATCACCGACCCTGAAGAGTTTCACCAAAATGTTAGAGAAGCTGTCGAGGTGGCCGCTAAGGGGAAGATTGTAACTATTGGTATTGAACCAACCGAGCCTTCTGTTGGTTTTGGCTATATCAAAACAGCGGATCTTATTCCCGGTTCCAAAAACGCCCGAGACGTTGAACAATTTATTGAAAAACCTGAACTCAAAAAAGCTAAGCGTTATTTACGATCCGGCAAATACCTATGGAATGCTGGAATGTTTATTGCTCCAGCGCAACTTCTACTTGATGTTTTGGCTCAAACTGAACCTGAACTTTATTCCAAAGTCGTTCAGTTAGCAGAAGCTTGGGGAACTAAAAACCAGCAAGAGGTTTTTGAGTCGGTTTGGCCAACTTTGAAGAAAATTGCCATTGATTACTCAGTTGCCGAACCAGCTGCTGAACAGGGATTGGTTGCAGTAATTCCAGCCAAGTTTGGTTGGCATGACGTTGGTGACTTTGCCGCGATTGCTCAGTTACAGGCTGATGGTAAGCCTCATCACCTGGCAGTGTTGGGAGATGTTAAAGTTATCTCCGACAAGTCCAGTGGAATTTTGGTGAGCGAAACTGGAAAACTGGTTGCGCTTATTGGTTTAGAGGATGTAATTGTGGTTGACACCCCAGATGCCTTGCTTGTAACTTCTAAAGAACACGCCCAGCGAGTGAAGAACCTGGTTGATTCTCTCAAGAACACCGGCCACAGCGATGTTTTATGATTCTCAGGTCATTTAAGTTTGCAACTGTCAGTCTCTGTCTTGTTTTAGCGTTGACTTCATGCACTGTAGCCAAAGGACCGCAGGCAAATCACAAGCCAGCTACTTCTGCTTGTTTGATTAGCAGCCAAGAGTCCCTTCCGGGCAGCCCTGATAGACAACTTGGAGTCGACCTGGTTGAAGCTCAAGTGGTTTACGGTATTCGCGTTAAGGAAGTTGTTATCCCAAAATATGCAGATAAGATGTCGAAACTTCTGAGTTCCTTGCAGAGTGGTTGTGTGCTAATGGTTTCTTCGGACGATTCACTTTTGAACTCACTTAGCAGTTTTGCCAGACTTCACTCGAAAATGATGGTGCTCTTTGTTGGAGGAAACATTGCTGCAGCAGACCAGCCAGCCAACTTACGTTGGGTTGCAGATGATGTGACATCAGGAGCGAAGCTTGCTGGTTTTGCAGCAGCAAGCTTGGGGTCGGAAGTAAATCTTTTGGTGCAAAAAAATTATTTCCAGTCAGCTGCAATACAGGCGGGATTTAGATCAGGGGTAGATGACTTCAATTCATTGAATTCTGAATCGGTAAAACTTAATGTCACAGTGTTGAATAGTAAAAAAGAATTGACCCAAAAGCTTCAACTTTTAGTTGAACCTTCAGTGGTCGCATTGTTCGCCGGTAACAGCTATTGGTCCTCAATTGGCCCGGTCAAACATCAATTGCTCGGTGCGGACTTGCAGTTCGGCCAGACCCGCAAACTAGCCAACCCACAGCTAGTTGGATCGCTAGAGCGGAACACCTCAGCCGAGGTATTGCGCGCTGTATCAAGCCTTTTAGCCAGAAAAATAGCCAGTTCTCCAAGCTACCGCAAAACAGAGTGCCTAAAAGCTGGTCGAATTTTGCTAAGACTCAACGACGGTCTAGCAACTGGTTTGGCTGATTACCGAAGCCAGCTTCTCAATAAATAAAGTAACGCCTCTATAAAACCTGCCGTCAATGTCATTTTGGGTTCTTGGATGGGAGTAGTGTCTAGGTGTGTGTGGTTGGTGATTGGCACCGACCTAAATAATCAGGAGGAAACAGTGAACAAAGTTTCACGTAAAGCCCTAGCAGGAGTAGCAATGGCAGCAGCCAGCTTGCTCGTGCTATCTGGCTGTGCTTCACCAAAGGCCGGCGCCGGTTACACCGAATGTGGTGTTTCTGACGAAGGTTCATGGACTGACAAGTCATTCAACGAATCTGTAATGGATGGTATGAAGAAGGCAGAGAGCGAATTCGGAGTGACTCTAAAGTCAGCTGAATCTAACTCATCTGAAGACTTTGCTCCAAACCTACAGTCAATGATCGACGCCAAGTGTGACATCATCTTCGCAGTTGGCTTCAACCTAGTTGACGCAGTTAACACTGCTGCAGCCGCAAACCCAATGGTTCACTTCGTAACCATCGATGGTTGGAACAACGATCC
>DDPP01000078.1 GCA_002342255.1 Micrococcales bacterium UBA2465 | reverse complement strand
TATCGGCTATCCAATTGTCTCCGGCACTTGTGATTCCAGATACTTTTTCAGCGCTGAACCGAGTGCAAACGGTTGGAAACACCAATCTCGGCTCTACAATCACCTTGTCTGCTTCAGGAAAATCAGCAGCATCAACCCTGAAGTATCAGATGTCTAGGGATGGGGGAATCACTTGGATAAACATCCAAGGAAATACTTACACAGTGACCTATGAAGACCTCGGTTTAACTTTGAAATTCCGCGCAGTCCAGTCGGCCGTTGGCTATCAGACCCAGGTAACTGATTTTGGGACTAAGTCAATAGCCAATTCAATGATGATGCCTGGCTTTGCAGTTGGAAAAATAGACAACGCAAACTCGTTTGGGTCACTCGGGGTGCTAAACACACCTGGCACTCAGTTACGGGCAATCAAGTCGCCTTGGATGTCGAATATTCGAGTAACCAGTTTCTGGTTCTCGTCAACTGTTGGCGGGTTATCTACCAAGTCGGTATACAAACTTCAACTTTCTGATGTTGGTTCAACAATCAGATACGTCGAGGTTGGTGTGGCTGCAGATGGTTCGGTAACCTATCGAATTAGCTCAGCTATTCAGGTTAGGGCTTTTGGTTTTGACAACGCTACCGCACCAACTGTTTCCGGGGTCTCGGTAATGGGTGCAAAGATGAAGGCAACCATTGGAGCAAGCTGGGCTTCTGGAACCAAATACACCTACCAGTGGCTGTCTAACGGTGCACCGATAGGTGGAGCGATAAATCAGGTCATGGTTCTCGGCCTAGATCAAATCGACAAGACACTTGCTGTGCAGGTCTGCGGATACAAGACCGGCTATGAGACAAAGTGCTTGACCAGTCAAGCCAGCATGGTAACCAAAGCCACGCTGACTCTAACCTCAGATCCGAAGATTTCCTCAACAGTTGCAAAGGTAGGATCTGTGTTACGTGGCTACCCAGGTAAATGGACCGCAGGAACGAAACTTAGTTTCCAGTGGCTCAAAGATGGAGCCGCGTTGCCGGGCATGACCGACACTTCTTATCAAATTTCCCTGGCTGACATGGGTCACCAGATTTCTTTGCAGGTGACCGCGTCTAAAGCCGGTTATTTTGATTTGGTAAAGGTTTCGACAGAAAAGTCGCTCAACTAAATAGTTGAGCGGCAAGGAGTAAAAGGATTTAGCCTCGGCTAAATAAAGTATGGCCGCCTAATCAAACAGGTGGAAAACTTAATGGACTTGCTGCCACAAGGGGCAGAGGAAAGGTAGAAATGAACAACCTCAAAACTCAAACTTTATTACTAAGGTGGACGGCAACTCTGACTGTTTTGCTGACCGGTTTTGCCGGCTTCGCTACGCAAGCAGCCCAGGCTGATGAGACCAGCTGTGATGTGAATACATCAACAGTCCTGATTGGTTGTGATTTTCAAAACTCCGATCTAAGCGGTAAATCGCTGAACGGTTATGTAATCTCAAATTCGAACTTCAGTGGAACCAATTTACAAAATACAGATTTGCAGAACGTCAACTTGGTTTCCAATACCTTCTCCAGCGGCACTCAACTAAACGGTGCGAACCTTTCTAACAGCAACCTAAGTGGAGTAAACCTGTCTGGGATTTATTTCGGTGGGGCTCACCTGAATAGCGCCAACCTGAGCAGTAGCAACCTTACTGGCGCGAATTTCTCCAATGCTGATCTAACGAATGCGAACCTAAACTCAGCAGATCTGACCAGTGCGGTTCTGAATGGAGCCAATGTCACGAACACAGATTTCTCAAGTGCAACCCTCGATGACCTATCAGGTAGAAGCCTTCAAGGAGAACCACTATTACTCCCAAACCAATGGGTTTATAAGTCAGGTTACTTATTCGGCCCTAAGGCGAATCTCTCCAACATCAGCCTTCCTAATTGGAATCTTTCTAACTTGGATTTGTCAGGAGCTAACCTAACAAATGCTTACCTCTATACCGTCAACTTGTCTGGAGCTAAATTAGTCGGAGCCAATCTAACCAACACAAATCTTTTTTACTCCGATTTGACCAACACAGATTTCAGTAACGCAAATCTAACTTCAACAAATCTAATCGGCGCATACATAAGGGGAACTAATTTTTCCTATTCAACGATGAATGGAATTCAAAGAAATTGTGATTTTGACGAACAAAGGTGCTGGCAATGGTTTGATGGATATTGGGATTGGTATAACCACAGATACGTTCAGTACCGAGTGGGATTTTCAGATGCCGTTCTAACCGGCGTCAAAAGCTCCGCCTTTCCAAAGACTGTTTCCTACCACAATTATTATTGGTATTATTATGGGTGGTGGTACTGTGGTGGTTATGGTGGTTGCCTAAACACACGTTCCATCTCACTTCCATCTGGTTGGGCAAACAGAAATGGAACTCTAATTGGTCCAGGAGTTGATCTAACGGGGCTAAATATTCGAGGTTGGGATCTTTCCAACTTTGATTTATCAAATGTAAAACTTGGTCAAACTGATTTAGTTGGCGCTAACTTCTCAAACAGCACGTTGACAAATATTGACTTAAGTGGCAGAGATTTGACCAATATCAATTTCTCTGGGGCTAATCTAACTGGAGTTAATTTTGCTGGCTCTATTCTCTCTGGTGCTAATTTCTACAACTCAACACTCACTGGAGCTAATTTTGAAGGGGTTGACCTAAGCTCTACAACACTTGATTACAGCAGATCTGGAAGCATAGTGGGAGAGCCAGCTGCTTTGCCATATGGCTGGAAACAAATCAAGGGCTGGTTTGTCGGCAGGACAGCAAGACTAAGTAACGCAGACCTCAGTAACTCTGATTTATCTGGGATGGACCTTTCTTACGCCTCTTTCTCATATGCGAACTTGGGTAATTCAAAACTCGACAACGCGAATTTCTTTGCTACAGATTTGAACAACGCGAACTTCCAGGATGTTTCTCTGTCTGGAGTCAGTTCAGGAAGCATCTCGGGAGGCCCAAATTATTTGCCACAACCATGGCTAATTATCAGAGGTTATTTAGTGGGACCTAAGGCTAAACTCAGGGGGGCTGATTTATCAAATGTGACTCTAACTAATGCAGATTTCTCTCAGACTGACCTGACCAACACTAATTTTTATCAGGCGAACCTTCGCTCCAGCAACTTCACTGGTGCAAAACTGCAATACACAAATTTCAACTATTCAGATCTAACCAACGCGAATTTCAATGGTGCAAGCTTAGATAGCTCATATTTTGAACAGGCAAAAATTAACAATGTAGATTTCACCAACGCTAGGTTAACTTACTTGACTTTCAACTGCACTGACTGGTGGAGATGCTATTACTACAACGGCAATAATTACTACACTTATCAATCTGCAATCTTGAATCACACTTACGGCTATCAAGTCAATTTCAATGGATACTTTTCACTTCCAAGTGGATGGAGTGTCCGTAACGGACTTTTGCTTGGGACCAACGCCAACCTTTCGGGGCTAAATCTAAATCAAATGGATCTATCTGGACTGAACCTCTCTGACGCAGATTTTACATCTACAAACCTGAGCTCTGTCAATTTGTCTAGTGCAAATTTGACTAACGCTAACTTCTCGGGGGCAACCTTAACCTCGGTAAACCTGACAGATACCTCTGCCGCTAATTCAATTTTCAGGAGCGCAACGCTTCGCTCTGTAAATTTGAGCAACGCCGACATCAGTAATGCGATTTTTAGTGAGATTGATTCAAGAGGTTTGACCATCAACACTGCTTTGCCAGCTGGTTGGGTTTCAGTCAATGGAACACTGATTGGTGCAGGTGCGCATGCGGTCAATAGCAATTTGTTGGGAGCGAATTTAGAAGGTGTTGATCTCACCGGAATAGACTTGACCAACAGCAACCTAACCGGTGTTAACTTCAGAGGTGCGAACCTTACTGATGCAGTTTTGGTTAACAGCAACCTAACTAACGCCGACATCACCGGTGCAAATCTGACACTTGCAGATGTTAGCGGAGCTGTCTTGGATGGAATCAGGGCTGTCGACCTAATCGGTGCTCCTAACAACATGCCTAGTGGCTGGGTGTTACAGGATGGTCGATTTGTCGGCACTATTTCAATCAGCAAGGTAGTGATTTCAGGCACCCTAGAAATCGGTCAAACCCTTAGTGCTGCCGTTGCAGCGAGCCCTTCACAAGTTGACTACTCATACACCTGGTTTAGAAATGGTGTGGCTATCGAAGGTGCAACTTCAAGTAGTTACCAGATCAAGTTGGAAGACTTAGCCGCGAATATCAGCGTGAGGGTTATTGCTAGCAAAGCTGGTTATGTGCCAGCCGCTTCTAATTCTTCGGAGGTTTACATCTCGAACATCTTTGACAGCTTGACCAACATGAATCTTGAAGGTCAAGCAGCTAAAGATGGCTCAATAACCATGAATTTCACTGGAAACCGGTCATTTTCTAGCCTGATTTACCAAGTCTCAAGAGATGGTGGATCAAGCTGGTCGACTATTGCTGGACCTAATTACAACATTCAGTTCAGCGACCTCGGCGGAACTCTAAAGTTCAGAGTTATTGAGTCTGCATACGGCTATGTCTCTAAAACAAATGAATTCGATGAGATTTCTGTTGACGGCACTTTCTCACTTCCTGGTTACTCTGTTGGCTCGATTGATGGAGCTAACTCAGGCGGATCAATTCAGGGTGCTGCAAAAGTCGGTTCGATGTTAAAAACCACCAAGGGAACATGGCAAAGCAGCTCGAGGGTCACCGGATTCTGGTGGTCATCTAACGGCGCAGCAGTCAGCAACAAGTTGATGTATCGCAGTGGACCTCAGGACATCGGGGCGACATTGATGTACATAGAAGTTGGTGTTTCACCTAATGGTGTTACCAGATACCGATTGAGCGAACCGATTGTAATTACCCCTAACACTTTTGATAGCAGTTCTAAGCCTCTAATCTCTGGTTCGACAGTTATCGGCTCTAAACTGAGAGCTTCATTCACAGGCTGGGAGCGTGGAGCTAAGTATTCCCTCCAGTGGCTTTCCGATGGGGAAGAGATCTATGGGGCTACCAGCTCAAGTTATACGATTACTGCAGATGATGTTGGTAGCTCACTGTCTGTGAGACTGTGTGCCACCAAACTCGCTTTCACAAGCAAGTGTGAAGAGAGTTTGGCCACCGGCGTTATCAACAAATCTGAAATCAAGGTTTCAGCTAAACCGTTGCTAAGACAAACATCAACCAAGTTAGGAAGGCAGCTTTCAGCGCTTCTAGGTAAATGGCAGCAGGGAGTAATTTACAGTTACCAGTGGTTTAGGGACGGGATTGCCCTAAACGGTGAAACAAGAGAAATCTATGTCATGACCCCAAATGACAGTGGACACTCTTTTGCCTTACAAGTAACCGGCTCTAAGGTCGGGTATTTAGATCTAACGAGGGCTTCAGACGCCAAGGTGTTCAACTAGTGTTCTCCTGGGGTCTTTTCTCAGGCCCCTAGAGACCTTTTGGTCTGTGTTCTAACAACTTGTAAGATGAACTAGTAGCATTTCAGCGCTTGTAGCTCAACGGATAGAGCATCTGACTACGGATCAGAAGGTTGGGGGTTCGAGTCCCTCCAAGCGCACTTTCCATTAAAGATACGTCGGTGGGGTTATCTCTTAGTTGGATCGAAATGCCACTTTGGGTTATAACCTAGGGGAAATACTTCGTGTAAGGATGCAGGGGTTGGAGTTTTGAAGTTTCGTGGAAATATGAAAAGGTCTTACGCAACCTACAGCGAGTATGCGCAACGACCAAGCTTTGGGGCCCTTTTTAGGGATGTCTTTACGACGATAATCAATTTCGACAAAGACTATCTGGGGCAGAAAGAAGTGATCTTAAGTAGAAGGCTTCTGAATGATGAACCAAAAGTTAGTTTTGAAGAGGCAGAAGCAAACTGGATCAACTACCTTCGTAATCGTAAGACTAAAATCCAGACAATCCACGCTTTTGATGTGTCTCAGGAATTGCTGAATGCTATTGCAGAACAACCGCAAATAAAGAAGATAGTTATTCAATATCCAGAGTTCAGCGACTTATCGGTTCTTCAAAAAATGCCGAGCCTAGAGTATTTGGAACTAGATCAATGCCCAGCAGACATGGATTTAAAACCTTTGGTGAACTGCAAAAGCTTGAGAGTGCTCCACATTTTTGCTCGCAAGCCGTTGAACTTTGAGTCAGTTGGAAAGATAACACAACTAGAGGGCCTATGGTTTGGTACCGGTATTGATCCTGGGTTTGACAAATGGGTCAAAGTAGATAACCTGCATTTCTTGAGAAACCTAAAAAACTTGAAGAGGCTGAGGTTTAATGTTAAGCCCTTGGACTCCGATTTATCACCAGCCCTTAGCTTGGATAACCTAGAAGAAGCTTGGTACGTCTATTTCAAAGGACAATACCCTTCAGTAGAGGAGATGGCTAAAGCTCACCCAGCTTTTGTAAAGGTCTATGAAAACTACCTGGATATGAAATCCGGCAACTGGTAGCCCATTAACCCGGATAGAGCATCTTACAACGGATCAGAAGGTTGGGGGTTCGAGTCCCTCCAAGCGCACATAACCCAGTTCCTTCTCACGAGGACTGGGTTTTTCTCTTAAGTAGAGTAGGTCTATGACTGAAAAAAGACCCAGCCAAGAAGATTTAGTTACCCATTTTTCTAGTCGTTTAGCCTTCGAAACAGATGTTTCTGATGTTCATGCTCAGATGGAGCAGGATGTGAAGTTTGCGTTGGTTGATGTCAGGGGCCAATCCTCTTGGGATCAGGGGCATGCAGTTGGCGCAATCCATTTGCCACACGCAGAGATAGCAGCTAGAGCCAAAGAAGAAATTCCTATTGATGTGCCTGTTGTTGTTTACTGTTGGGGTCCTGGTTGTAATGGTGCCCATAAAGGTGCGTTGAACTTTGCCCAACTTGGTTATCAGGTAAAGGAAATGATTGGTGGCTTTGAATACTGGGCCCGTGAAGGCTATCCAGTGGAATCGGCTGCTGGCCCAGTAATCAGAGCTAAAGACCCTCTCACTGTTCCAATTAGCGACATCAACTGTGACTGTTAGGTTCTGCTAATGGATTTTGTAATTCGCCAGATTGCTTTAGATGATAGGCAAGCTTGGGAAGATTTATATCATTCATATTTG
>DDPP01000029.1 GCA_002342255.1 Micrococcales bacterium UBA2465 | reverse complement strand
CCCGAGGAAAATCTTGACTAAGCCCATTGTTGTTATAGCCGAAGAGCTTTCGCCTGCCACTTTGGCAGCGTTGGGTCCTGATTTTGAGGTAGTCAACATAGATGGAACCGACCGCACAGAACTTCTAAAGGCAGTAAAAACTGCAAATGCAATTTTGGTTAGATCGGCTACTCAGGTGGATGCTGAAGTAATTTCGGCTGCTCCAAATTTGAAAGTTATTGCAAGAGCTGGTGTTGGTTTAGATAATGTTGACATCAAAGCTGCTACTGCAGCAGGAATCATGGTGGTGAACGCACCAACTTCAAACATTACTTCTGCAGCAGAACTTGCTATTGGATTATTACTTGCAACAGCTAGACATATTCCAGATGCCAACACCTCTATGAAATCAGGCAAATGGCAACGTTCTAAGTTCACTGGAACTGAACTTTATGAAAAGACCATAGGCATTGTTGGGCTTGGAAGAATCGGATCACTAGTTGCTCAGCGGCTAGCAGGGTTTGAAGCAGAACTAATTGGTTACGACCCTTATGTGACACAATCTAGAGCTGAACAAATGGGAGTAGAACTAGTCAGTCTTGAAGATTTGATGAAGCGCTCTGATTTCATCACAATACATATTCCGAAGACACCTGAAACTACTGGACTGATCGGTGAAAAAGAATTTGCGCTAGCCAAACCGAGTCTTCGAATCATCAATGCATCGCGTGGCGGAATCATTGATGAAAAAGCTCTCTATGAGGCACTAAAGAGTAATCGTATAGCTGGCGCAGGTTTAGATGTATTCGTAGCTGAACCACCAACCGATTCACCACTTCTAACACTTGAGAACATCGTGCTAACCCCACACCTCGGAGCTTCAACCGATGAAGCCCAAGAGAAAGCCGGTATTTCAGTTGCCAAGAGCGTGCGTCTTGCTCTTGCTGGTGATTCAGTTCCTGATGCGGTTAACGTTGCCGGTGGGGTTATTGACAATTCGGTAAAACCTGGCATCGCTCTGATGGAAAACATGGGGCAACTATTATTTGGTATCTGTGGTGGAACAGTAAGTGCTATAGATGTTGAAGTCAAAGGCGAGATTGCTGCCCACGACGTTACTATTTTGAAACTTGCTGGCCTGAAAGGTTTTTACCAGAATGCCGTGCAAGAGCAGGTTAGCTATGTCAACGCTCCTTTACTGGCATTAGCTTCCGGGGTTGAAGTAAAACTAAGTGTTGACAGCAAGAGTGATGAATATAGAAACGTAACTTCGATTAGAGCAACATCGCAGGATGGTTCTTATGCATCCGTTTCAGGAACTGTCATTGGCCCTAAGTTGATTCAGAAGATTATCAATATAAATGGTTACGACGTAGATTTAGCCGTTGCTGAACACATGGTGCTCATGGTTTATAGCGATCGACCTGGTGTGGTAGCGGTATACGGTAAAGCTTTTGCTGAAAACAACATCAACATAGCTGCGATGCAGGTGGCTAGAAACTCAAAAGGTGGAAAAGCCTTGTCAGTTATAACAGTTGATTCGCCTGTTCCTGCCGATGTGGTTCAGGCTGTGGGTCAGGCTATTGAGGCTGATGTTTGCAAAGCGATTGCTTTGGATTTGAACTAAAGACTTTCACTAAAGGAAAGCTCTCGGCCAGAGGCAACCCAATCCAAGGTCCCACCCGCTACCGAGACAACATCAAAACCCGCTTCTGCTAGATAATCCGCAACTGCCATAGATCTCTTACCTGAGCGGCAAATCACAAAAATCCTGGCACCGTCATCCAGCTTGTCTAGATGTTCCGACACTTGATTCATTGGTATGTGGTGGGCTTGAGGAACATGGCCTTCAGCCCATTCATCGTTTTCTCTAACATCTAGGACAAAACCGCCGTGTTCGATTGCGGTTGCCAACTCGTTTATGGTTACCTCTATTGCCATCATCGCCTCCACATTTAGTTTAGGTAAAGTTGTCCTAGGTAATTCACAATAGTGAGGATTAGTTATGCAGAAGTTGAGATTTGCACTATCAGCCGTAATCGCCACGGTCATAGTTTTTGCTGTCGTTGCTTGCGCCCCGGCCAAACTTGACATCACTAATGTGGCTGGGATTATTGATACCCGTCCTTACGCCGACTATTACAAGGAGCACATCGTGGGCTCTATCAACATCGACTATTCAACTGGAGATTTCATTGCCTTGACAACTCCACTTCCTAAAGACGGCAAATACATAATCTTCGGGTCCTCGGATGATGAAGCCACTTCAGCAGCCCAAGCGATGTTCAATCGTGGATATGTCGCTGTGACAAACGTTGGTACTTACGACAATGCTAAAACTGTTATTGATTTGCCTTTAGTCAAAAACAGTAATAAGTGATGCAATCTCAGGGTTGGGATCAGAAGTATTCAACAGAGGAATACATCTATACCAAAATCGCTAATCGATTTGTAATCGAATACTGTGAACAACTAGGTGGCAAAACTGCTATAGATCTAGCCGGTGGTGAGGGAAGAAACGCTGTTTGGCTAGCCAAGCAGGGATACCGGGTAGAAAATATTGATTTTTCTCAAGTGGCTTTAGATAAGTTCATGGCATTTGCCAAAGAAGAAAATGTTGAGAAGTTGTGCTTGGCGACCTGTGCCGATGCTACTTCGTTTGAGTCGCAACTAGGTCAGGTTGATTTGGCAATAATCGCTTACCTGCAAGTCAAACAGGAACAATTAGCGCAAGCCATAAAGCGTTTGGCAGAACAGGTGAAACCAGGTGGGCATCTGTTTGGCGTCTGGCATTCCAGAGATAATTTGGTTGGCGGTTTTGGCGGGCCAAAAGACCCAGCAGAGCTGCCAAATGTTGAAACCATTAGCGCTGCCCTGGTTGGGACTGGTTTAGAAATCAAAGAACTGACCAACCACGAAGGGCAAATCCAGACTAGAGAAGGACTAAAACCTTCGGTGACGCTGGTTTTGCTGGCCCAGAGACCGATTAGTTAGCAAGTAAAGTTGTCTTGGAACTACAAGAGCTGAGGCAGAACTAGATGACCAATCCGGTTGAATTCAAAGTTTTCAAATCCGATCATCCGCTTACCCGTGAACAACGCGAAGCAATTCTTGAAAAACCTGTCTTTGGTGCAAAATTTACAGACCACCAAGTGATCATCGAATACTCTGATGAGTTAGGTTGGCACAATCCAAGAGTTGAAGCATATGGTCCGATGCTGATGGATCCAGCTAGCGCAGTTTTTCACTATGGGCAAGAAGTTTTTGAAGGTATCAAGGCATATCGTCACGCTGACGGTTCGGTTTACACCTTCCGTGCCGAGATGAATGCGGTGAGAATGCAAAAATCAGCTCATCGTCTAGCACTTCCCGAACTACCAACCGAACTTTTCATCGAGAGTCTTCGTCAAATAGTTATGGTGGACAATGATTGGGTTCCAGATCCTGAAGGGGAGAAGACTCTTTACCTTCGTCCTTTCGAGATTGCCATGGAATCTTTCCTCGGTGTTAGAGCAGCTAGCAAAGCCGAGTATCGAGTAATTGCAAGTCCAGTCGGTTCATATTTCCCAAGTGGACTCAAGCCGGTCGATCTTTGGATTTCTATGGACTCTGCTCGAGCTGGTAAATACGGAACCGGTGAAGCTAAAACCGGTGGTAACTATGCTGCTTCTTTGTTAGCCCAAAACGAAGGTAAGGATAACGGTTGTTCTCAAGTTCTATTCTTGGATGCTGAAACTCACACCTATCTTGAAGAGTTAGGTGGAATGAATATCTTCCTGGTATACAAAGATGGCCACGTGGCCACCCCGGAACTAGATGGCACTATTCTTCGCGGAATCACCAGAGACTCCATCATTCAGTTGATTAGAGATCGCGGTATCGAGATTGAGGAAAGAAGAATCTCACTTCAAGAACTCACCGAAGGTTATAGCTCTGGTGAGATTACCGAAGTCTTTGCCTGTGGCACTGCAGCAGTTATCACCCCGGTTGGTCAATTCAAGAGCAAACTTGGAGTTTTTGGTCCAACCGATGTCCAGCCCGGTGAACTAAGTATGAGCATTCGTGAGGAATTACTGGGGATTCAGTATGGTCGACTTCCTGACAAACACAACTGGCTAGTAAAGCTTGTCTAATGCGTATCGCTAAATTTGCTAGCGGCAACCTGGTTGCTTGGGGTTTGGTGGATGGACCAGAACTAGTTGTTTTTAGAGGTCATCCGATTTTCCAAGGTTACGAAACTACCGGAGAACGGTTAGCGCTAAAAGACATCCAATTACTTCCACCTATTTTGCCGACCTCAAAGATTATTTGCATCGGCAAAAACTATGCAGATCATGCTGCGGAAATGGGTGGGGAGCTACCACCAGAGCCGCTGATTTTTCTGAAGCCAACCACATCAGTTATTGGCCCTAATGAACAAATTATGCTACCTAAAATCTCTGAAAGAGTAGATCACGAAGGTGAGCTGGCGATAGTTATCGGCAGTATTGCTAAAGATGTTTCTGAAGAAAACTATGCGGATGTCATCTGGGGTTACACCATCGCTAACGATGTAACAGCTAGAGATATTCAGAATAAAGATGTCCAGTGGACTAGAGCTAAAAGTTTTGACACTTTTTGTCCATTGGGACCATGGATTGAAACAGAGTTCGTTCCTGATGGTCAAATTCTTGAAACTAGAGTTGACCAAGAAGTCAGACAACTTGCTTCAGTAGATCTGCTGATTCATAAGGTGCCAAAAATCATTCAGCATGTCTCTCAGGCCATGACTTTACTCCCAGGGGATATCATCTTGACTGGAACACCAGCTGGCATTGGCCCCATCGAATCTGGCCAAACAGTTGAGATCAGCATCGAGGGTATAGGAACGCTCAGCAACCTGGTCGCTTAGACTTAATCAGTTATGTCAAATTCAATTACGGCACCATTCTCAACCGCTACCGGTAAAGATGTCAGAGTTAGATTCTGCCCTTCACCAACTGGAACACCGCATGTAGGGTTAGTCAGGACTGCCTTATTTAACTGGGCTTATGCTCGTCACACC
This sequence comes from Micrococcales bacterium UBA2465, assembly GCA_002342255.1. Taxonomy (GTDB): domain Bacteria; phylum Actinomycetota; class Actinomycetes; order Actinomycetales; family Microbacteriaceae; genus Rhodoluna. The sequence continues at coordinate 1,387 of DDPP01000029.1, read as the reverse complement.
GGTGGAACCTTTATCTTTCGCATTGAAGACACTGACGTAGAACGTGACAGTGAAGAGTCATTTGAGATGATTCTCGATGGTCTGGGCTGGCTTGGATTGAATTGGGATGAAGGCGTAAATGTTGGTGGCCCAAATGAGCCTTATCGCCAATCTCAACGCACCGAAATCTATCTTGAAGTTATTGAGAAGCTAAAAGCTTCTGGCCACATCTATGAAAGCTTCCTAACCGGTGAAGAAATAGATGAGCGCAATAGAGCCAATGGCCGAGCAGTTCAACTTGGATATGACAACTCCGAACGTGAACTGAGCGATGTCCAGAAAGCTGCTTACCGAGCTGAGGGTCGTTCACCAGCGCTTAGAGTTCGAGTCCCGGATGTCGACATTACTTTCACAGACCTCGTCCGTGGCGAGATAACTTTCCCTGCCGGATCTTTTCCCGACTTCGTAGTGGTTAGACCTAATGGCCAGCCGCTTTACACACTGGTCAACCCGGTGGATGATGCGTTGATGGGTGTAACCCACGTGCTTCGAGGTGAAGACCTATTGTCTTCAACACCAAGGCAGATAGCGCTATACAACGCCATGTTTGAAGCAGGAATTACAAAATTCATTCCTCAGTTCGGGCACCTACCTTTCGTAATGGGGGAAGGTAACAAGAAACTGTCTAAACGTGATCCAGAGTCAAACCTTTTTCACCACCGTGACCGTGGCTTTATCCCTGAAGGCTTATTGAATTACCTAGCTCTGTTAGGTTGGAGCATCTCGGCAGACAGGGATGTATTTAGTCTTCAGGAAATGGTTGAAGCCTTTGATGTTAGGAACGTAAATCCTAACCCTGCACGTTTTGACCAGAAGAAAGCTGATGCGATTAATGCCAGCCATATTCGGTTACTCACACTTGAGGACTTCACAAGTCGAATCGTTCCATACCTGCAGAGTGCTGGAGTAATCGGAAAAGAGTTGAACAAAAGAGAACAAGATATTTTGAACGCAGCAGCTACGCTGATTCAAGAAAGAATTGTTGTTCTAAGTGAAGCTGTTCCAATGTTGGGCTTCCTGTTTGTTGATTCAGACAAGATTGTCATTGAAGATGATGCGAAGGCAGGATTACCTGAAGATAGTAAGGAAATTACCGAAGCTGCAATTGAGGTTTTATCGGCAATAGATGAATCAGATTTCAAGACCGCTATTTTGCAAGAATCTCTCAACCATAAGTTAATTGAGGAGTTGGGTCAGAAACCGAGAAATGCTTTTGGACCGCTGCGCACCGCTATTTCCGGCAGACGAGTTTCTCCACCGTTGTTTGAATCCATGGAGATTTTAGGCAAAGAGCAGACTTTAGCCAGATTGGAGTCGTTTGCCCATAGTCTTTAGCCCCAGATAGAAT
>DDPP01000049.1 GCA_002342255.1 Micrococcales bacterium UBA2465 | reverse complement strand
GGTAAGGTCGGTGTCCTAGCCTTCTGGCCAGGTCGCATCGAACTGAAGGCAACCGGTCGTGAATTCGTTTCACTAAACCGTGATGTTACTGTTCGTGAAATCGCTGAAATCGATGCTAAGGATGACAAGACCACAAAGAACAAGATCTTTGCTCAAGTTATCGTTGCTGTTGATGACAAGGATGGATCGAAGGTTGCTGACACCACTAAAGCTGGTAAAGCTGTAATCGTTCAGGAAACCGGTGTGGTTACCAAGGTCACCGACGACTTTATTGAAGTTGAAGTTGACCGCACAGTAACTCCACGTCTAGAGCCAGGTATTAACTTGTCTGATGCCAAACTTTCTGAAGTTCAGGCTGAGAACAAGCGTGCCAAGAGCTTGATGGCTAAGGTTCGTTACGAACTAGTTCCTTTCGCTCACGACGGTAACAAGTCGAAGCAGCGTGTATTTGCCAAGGTTGGCGACAAGGTAGTTAACGGTCAGGTGCTTGCTGATGGTTTGATTAGCTACCCAGTTGCTGATGCTGAAGCACTACCGAAGCTAAAGAAGGCAAAGATTGAAGCCGGCAAGGCGCTAAACGCCGCTGAGCTAATTTCTAAGTTCGGAATCGTCAAGGAAGTTGATGTATTCATCACTCCTTCAGATGAAGGCTACGAAGAGGCAGAGAAGATTGCACAGAACTATGCGTTCAGCCGTTCAACTTCGAAGACCTTCCAGAAGCTTTCACCGAAGGACAAGATTGCAACTATTTCTGCCGGTGAAGTCGAAGCTGAACTTTTGGTTCAACCAGGCGACTGGGTAGGTCAGGGAGAATATGTCATCGACGGAACTCCTAACCCACACGCAGTATTGTCTGTGCTTGGTCCAAAGTGGGCAGCCTACGAAATCATCAAGGGTGTTCAGGCGATCTATGGTTCACAGGGTGTGCCATTGCACGACAAGCACCTCGAAGTTATCGTTCGTCAGATGCTAGGTAAGGTCACTGTGATCGAATCTGGTGAGACCGACATGCTACCTGGTGAAGTTATCGACCGCACTCGCTTCCAGGCTAAGAACCGTGAGGCTCAAAAGTCTGGCCAGAAGCCTGCTTCAGCACGTCAGGAAGTAATGGGTATGACCCGTGCTTCTTTGGCTGCTCAGTCATGGTTGTCAGCTGCTTCGTTCCAGGAAACCACCAGAGTTCTTACTCAGGCGGCCCTAGACCGTAGAGAAGACAAGCTTGAAGGTCTGAAGGAGAACGTCATCATCGGTAAGTTGATCCCAGCCGGTACTGGTCTAAAGACCTACCGTGATATTGAGGTTCAGGCTACCGAAGAGGCTAAAGCTGCCCGCTATCCAAACCGTATTTGGGAGACCCAAGAGGCCCCAGAAATGGCCGATAGCCTAGTTTCAGCCAACCCTTTCAGCACAGATCTAGACGACTGGACTGAAGACAAAGAATAACCAAAAATTCTGTTTGACCCACCCGAGTTCTTTCAGGTAGGCTAGGCAAGGTTTGAAATAGACCAAGCCTGCGAGCCAGATTGAGCTCCGGTGGGAAAAAACAGTATTTTGATACAGCTTTTGCTGTGTCTAAACCAAGTAATAAAAACACTCGGTTGCTAACGTGACCGAAATAACCAAGGAGAAGTAGTGCCAACAATTCAGCAGTTGGTCCGTAAGGGTCGCAGCGCGAAGCCAAGCAAGTCAAAGACGCCTGCTCTAAAGTCAAGTCCGCAGCGTCGTGGTGTTTGCACCCGTGTTTACACAACCACACCGAAGAAGCCAAACTCGGCTTTGCGTAAGGTGGCACGTGTTAAGTTGTCAAACGGTATTGAAGTTACCGCTTACATTCCAGGCGAAGGTCACAACCTCCAGGAGCACTCGATGGTGCTAGTTCGCGGTGGTCGTGTTAAGGACCTACCTGGTGTTCGTTACAAGATTGTCCGCGGTGCACTAGACACCCAAGCAGTGAAGAACCGTAAACAGGCTAGAAGCCAATACGGTGCGAAGAAGGGTAAGTAATGCCTCGTAAAGGTCCAGTAACTAAGAAGCCAGTGGTTGTTGATCCAGTTTATGGTTCACAGGTAGTAACCACTTTGGTCAACAAGATTTTGCTTGATGGCAAGAAGTCTGTAGCTGAGTCAATCGTTTATGGTGCACTTGAAGGTGCAGCAACTAAGAGCGGCACTGACGCAGTGGTCTTGCTAAAGAAAGCACTAGACAACATCCGTCCAACCGTTGAGGTTCGTTCTCGTCGTGTTGGTGGTTCAACCTACCAGGTTCCAGTTGAAGTTAAGTCTCACCGTGCCAACACTCTAGCGCTACGCTGGTTGGTTGGTTACGCTAAGGACCGTCGCGAGAAGACCATGATGGAGCGTTTGATGAACGAGATCCTTGATGCTTCTAACGGTCTAGGTGCTGCAGTTAAGCGTCGTGAAGACACTCACAAGATGGCAGAGTCCAACAAGGCTTTCGCACACTACCGCTGGTAAGAATTCGGAGCTTCCGCTTGTTAACTTTCTGTTTAGCAAGCGGTTGTTTCATTAAGTAATAAACAAAACAGACTGAGAAGAAAAGGACCATCGTGGCCCAGGAAGTATTGACCGACCTAAACAAGGTTCGCAACATCGGTATTATGGCGCACATTGACGCCGGTAAGACTACAACTACTGAGCGTATTTTGTTCTACACCGGTATCACCCACAAGATCGGTGAGGTGCACGACGGTGCTGCCACCATGGACTGGATGGAGCAGGAGCAGGAACGCGGTATTACCATTACCTCAGCTGCGACCACCTGTTTCTGGAACAAAAACCAGATCAACATCATTGACACCCCAGGCCACGTGGACTTCACCGTTGAGGTTGAGCGGTCACTTCGTGTTCTTGACGGTGCGGTTGCTGTTTTCGACGGTAAAGAAGGTGTTGAGCCTCAGTCAGAAACTGTTTGGCGTCAAGCTGACAAGTATGACGTTCCACGTATCTGTTTCGTAAACAAGATGGACAAGCTTGGTGCTGACTTCTACTTCACCGTAGACACCATCATCAACCGTCTAGGTGCTCGTCCACTAGTTATCCAGCTACCTATCGGTGCTGAATCAACTTTCGAAGGTGTTATCGACCTAGTTGAAATGCGTGCGCTAACTTGGCGTGGAGATGTTGAGATGGGTGCAAAATACAGCGTTGAAGAGATCCCAGCTGACATGAAGGCTAAGGCAGATGAATACCGCGCCAAGCTTTTGGAAACTGTTGCTGAAGCAGACGACGCTCTAATGGAGAAGTTCTTCTCAGGTGAAGAACTAACCGTTGCTGAAATCAAGGGTGCTATCCGTAAGCTAACTGTTACTTCACAGCTATATCCAGTGCTTTGTGGTTCTGCTTTCAAGAACAAGGGTGTTCAGCCAATGCTAGATGCAGTAGTTGACTACCTACCTTCACCTTTGGATGTTCCAGCTGTTGAAGGTCACGATGTTCGCGACGAAGAAAAGATGATTAAGCGCGAGCCTAAGGCGACTGAACCTTTCGCAGCTCTAGCTTTCAAGGTTATGACTCACCCATTCTTTGGTCGTCTAACTTACATCCGCGTTTACTCCGGTCAAGCAAACCAGGGTGACCAGGTGGTTAACTCAACTAAGGACAAGAAGGAGCGCATCGGAAAGCTATTCCAGATGCACGCCAACAAGGAAAACCCAGTTGAGTCTGTTACTGCAGGTCACATCTATGCTGCTATCGGTTTGAAGGACACCACTACCGGAGACACTCTTTGTGATCCAGCTAACCCGGTTGTTCTTGAATCAATGACTTTCCCCGAGCCAGTGATCTCGGTTGCTATTGAACCTAAGACCAAGGGTGACCAGGAAAAACTAGGTCTAGCTATTCAGAAACTTGCTGAAGA
>DDPP01000006.1:8759-9025 GCA_002342255.1 Micrococcales bacterium UBA2465 | reverse complement strand
TCCATTCAACGCTATAAGGGTCTGGGTGAAATGGACTATGACGAACTATGGGCGACCACCATGGATCCGGCCAGAAGAACACTGCTGCAGGTAACACTTGAGGATGCAGCTCGTGCCGATGAAATCTTCTCAACACTCATGGGGGATGACATCGACCTTCGCAGAACCTTTATTCAACAAAACGCAAAGGATGTTCGCTTCCTAGACATCTAGAGCGAGGGATGAATTATGACTGAAAACAATGAACCAATGATGGACCGGGTTGA
>DDPP01000006.1:0-8707 GCA_002342255.1 Micrococcales bacterium UBA2465 | reverse complement strand
TTGAAGCCGGTTCACCGCAGAGTTATTTACGGCATGTATGACGGTGGCTACCGACCAGACAAGCAGTTCAGTAAGTGCTCTCGTGTTGTTGGTGAGGTTATGGGTCAGTTCCACCCGCACGGTGACGGCGCTATCTATGACACTTTGGTTCGTTTGGTCCAGGAATGGAACCTACGCTATCCACTGGTAAACGGGCAGGGCAACTTTGGTTCACCTGGTAACGATGGGGCAGCAGCTCCTCGTTATACCGAATGTCGCATGGCTCCGTTGGCTATGGAAATGGTTCGGGACATCGATGAAGACACGGTTAACTTCCAGGACAACTACGATGGCAGAACTCAAGAACCGGTAGTTTTACCTAGCCGCATCCCAAACCTTTTGATCAATGGATCGATAGGTATCGCTGTTGCTATGGCGACAAACATCCCACCACATAACCTTCGCGAAGTAGCCGAAGGTGCGCAGTGGGCTTTAGCTAACCCTGATGCAAGCAAAGAAGAACTTCTTGCAGCTTTGATGCAAAGAATCAAGGGACCAGATTTCCCGACCTCTGCGACAATTCTTGGAACACAGGGAATCAAAGACGCCTATAGAACCGGTCGTGGATCTATCACCATGCGTGCTGTTGTAAATGTTGAAGAGCTTCAAGGTAGAACCTGTTTGGTAGTTACTGAACTTCCATATCAAGTAAACCCAGATAACCTTGCTCTAAAAATTGCTGAGTTAGTCAAGGACGGAAGAATCACCGGCATTGCAGATATCCGTGATGAAACTTCAGGTAGAACTGGACAGCGTCTAGTTCTTATTTTGAAGAAGGATGCAGTTGCTCAAGTTGTTTTGAACAACCTATATCGTTTCACACCACTGCAAGAAAATTTCAGTGCGAACATGCTTGCTCTGGTTGATGGTGTTCCTAGAACACTTTCACTTGATGCATTTATTACTTACTGGATTGAACACCAGATTGAAGTAATTGTTCGCAGAACACAGTTCCGTCTAAGAAAAGCAGAAGAACGTGCTCATATTCTTCGCGGTTACCTAAAAGCACTTGATGCCTTAGATGAAGTTATTGCTCTGATCAGAAGAAGCGCTACCGCCGATGATGCGCGCGAAGGTCTGATCAAACTGCTGGACATTGATGATCTCCAAGCAAGAGCGATTCTGAACATGCAGTTGCGTCAACTTGCTGCTCTGGAACGCCAGAAGATCGTTGATGAAGCAGCAGAGCTTGAAGCGTTGATTATTGAATATAAAGCGATTATTGCTGATCCAGTGAGACAACGCAGCATCGTTAGTGAAGAACTAGAAGAAGTTGTCAAGCGTCACGGTGACGAAAGAAGAACCAGGATTCTTCCTGATGAAGATGAAGTTGGTGACCTGGATCTAATCCCTGAGGAAGAAATGGTTATCACGATTACTCGCGGTGGTTACATAAAGAGAACCAAGAGCGATAACTATCGCTCTCAGCATCGCGGGGGTAAAGGCGTTAAGGGTGCAAGCCTAAGAGCCGATGACATTGTTGAACATTTCTTTGTCACGACCACTCACCACTATTTACTTTTCTTCACCAATAAGGGAAGAGTGTACCGATGCAAGGCCTATGAAGTTAATGAAGCCGGCAGAGATGCTAAGGGTCAACATCTAGCTAACCTTCTCGCTTTGCAACCAGATGAAAAAATTGCATCTGTTTTAGACATTCGTGATTACCAACAAGCAGAGTATTTGCTGTTGGCAACTAAGCGAGGTTTAGTAAAGAAGACAACTCTTGAGGCATACGACACTGCAAGAAGCGGTGGAGTTATCGCTATCAAACTTCGCGATGGTGATGAAGTAATTTCTGCTCAGTTAGTAAATCAAGCTGATGATCTGTTGTTGGTTTCCAGTAAAGGAATGTCAATTAGATTCTCAGCTAGCGATGAATCGCTAAGACCGATGGGCAGAGACACTTCTGGAAACATCGGTATGAACTTCCGTGAAGGTGACTACTTGTTATCAGCAGATGTGATCAGCGATAAAGGCTACGTGTTCATTGTTACTGATGGAGGTTTTGCAAAACGAACAGCGGTTGAGGAATACCGCACCCAAAACCGCGGTGGTATTGGTATCAAGGTAGCCAAACTTGAAGAACGCCGAGGGGACATCGTTGGAGCGCTAATCGTTGAAGAAGACGATGAGGTGCTAATTGTTTTGGCCAGCGGTAGAGTGGTCAGGTCGGCTGTGAGTGAAGTTCCTGCTCGAGGCCGAGACACCATGGGTGTTGTTTTTGCCCGTTTCGAAGAAGGGGATTCGGTTCTAGGATTGGCTAAGAACAGTGAGCGCAATCTCATTCCGGACACATCTTCGGTTACGGTCATACCAGAGGAAGCAGGAGAGTAAATGAGCGTCTTTTCTCGTTCGGTCCGCAGAAGTGAGACCACTGGAGTGAAGCCAGTAAACCTCAAGTTGGTGAAGATCAACTTCTGGTCGGTAGTTAGATTCGCTTTCGTTTTGACGGTAGCTCTAGGCATCGGTCTAGTTATTGCTATGACCATCATCTTTTTCATTATGAATTTGACTGGTTTTAGCAACTTACTGAAGAGCTTTGTCGGTCAGGAGGTTTCACTACCTGCTGTATTATCACTTTCGTTGAGTATTGCACTGTTCAATATTTTGGTAGGAACCACCCTCGCTGGTGTTTATGCAGTGATTTTCAACATTGTTGCCCGCATTACCGGCGGAGTTTCAGTGGGTTTCACCAACAACTAAAAACTTGGTTTGAGCGTAAAGGCTTAATCAGGTATGGTTAAACCTGCTCTACGGGCCTATAGCTCAGGTGGTTAGAGCGCTTCACTGATAATGAAGAGGTCGGAGGTTCAAGTCCTCCTAGGCCCACCAGGAAGCACTCTCACCGAGATGGCTTCCGAATGGGGACTTAGCTCAGTTGGTAGAGCACCTGCTTTGCAAGCAGGGGGTCAGGGGTTCGACCCCCCTAGTCTCCACAAAAGTGATGAGGATCAACCAGAAATGGTTGGTCCTCTTTCACTTTAGGCGAAAAATATTTAATGTTCAGGTGCCATAATTTCACTAAGGAGACTCATGGCCCAGAAAAGAATAATCGGTTTCTTGCTGATAACAATTGCAGCGCTTTGTTCTGCTAGTTGTTCTTCTCCTCAAACCTCCCCTTCAAGCAAGCTCTCACCATCGGTGACAACAACCCCATCACCTTCGGATACCTTTGACAGTGAAATCCGTCTTGCCAAGAATGAGGTAGAAGAGGAATTTTTACAGGCTGCCCTAGCCAGTTGTGAACTTACCAAAACCAAGTCGTTAGGTCTTTATGATTCTGACGGCACTGGCAGCCACGTTACTTACTTCAGACCGGCGAATACGGCTGATCTGCTGTTGCCAGAAAACCAAATTACCGAAGACTCAACTGGTGCCACCCTCCCCAATGTTTATTACAACTACCTGCCATCACTATTTGATCCATGTGAGCTTGAAAGACAAGCCGGTTTGGTCAGTGACCCAAACCCTGTGTTACTGGAACACAAAGTGGTAAAGATAGACCCCCTATGTTTTGCGTGGTCGCAACATCAAGGCGGGGCTAATTTAGAAACTATGTATTATTACGTTACCAACGGGCTAATCACCCGTTACTCACGGCAAGCTGGATCAGCAATTATGACTGAGGTTTCATACGAAGAATTCACAGGCGATCGAGCCCAATACTTTGTCACAGCCTACGGTTACTAAGCAAGCTCAGAATAATTTGGCTAACTGGATGAAGAAATCGTGGCCTATCGCTATTGCCAGTTTGGCAATAGCAACGCTCACAGTTACCAGTCTCACTGCTTGTTCCACTGTATTCAAACCTGAGTCGGATGCAGAGGAACTCGTGGCTGCCATTGACAATACAGTGACCAAAATCTCGGCCACGGGTGTTATTGCAACAGGAACATATCATAGGAATCAGTCCTTTACTGAAGTTTTCGATCCTAATGCGGCAGGTGCTCACTACGTGAATGATTCGGTTCTTCTGGGCCCTAACCTGGAGTTCCGACAAATCTCTAGGCAGAGCCAAGGCGACCTAAAGGCATTCAAGGCTGCCATCGGTTTCGCTAAAGCCAAAGTAAAAGCTCAAGTAGAGTATGCCTCTTCCGTCTTCAACGTTTTAGCTAGCTCGGTGGTTAGCAATGAAGATGAATTTTTACAAACTTTGAAACTTCAAGACGTCTATGGCAATCTTGGAAAGTTCAATGCCACCATTACTTATCACATCGAGAATGCACTTGTCACTGGAGTGAGTTTTGATCAGGCGATGTTTGATCAAGAGAACCCGGAAGAAGTCTGTATTTATTCGCCAACGAATTGCATCATCCAGGAGCAGTTTGACTTTGATTCTGAAGCCGTTCCAAAGTTGATGCTTTTGGCTTTCAATAAATATGAAGTTTCACAAAACTTAGCCTCAGGAAACAACAAAGAATTCTTTGAGACCATCATGCGAAACATGGATAAGACAGTTGGCCAATATAAGTCCTGGACAACGGTGAACACCGATGGCAGCACCGGCTCGGTGTTTGACGCTGCAACAGGTAAGGGCGTTTCTTTCAATCCCTACGACGAAACAACTGAGATTTCAGCTAAAGATGCTTATACCGGCAGGTTTGGGGCAGATTCAGGGTATGTCTCTAGCTTGTTCTTTGATACAACTGATGGCGGTTCTACTTACTTCTATGGCCCAATATCGTACTCAGTTGAAACGAATACTTTCACCATAAAAGACAGTCAAGATACCACGGTGGCCAAATTACACTTTGAAAAGGGCATATTGGTCGACTTTCTTAGTAACACCATCGGTCTCAATGAGAAATTCACAATCAGTGAAGCTGTTGATCAAAAATTACTCGAAAGCAAACGGGCTAAGGTTTCCAAGCCTTAGAGCAATGAATCCTTGGTAGCATAAATCCGAAGGGGAACAGATGAAACTTAACAAGAAACATGCACTTGTAATTGGCCTAGTAACGATTGCTCTAGCCATCACTGGCTGTGCTTCTCAAAGCAGTGCACCAACCCCAACTCCAACTAAGTCAAAAACCGAAGCAGAGATCGAGAAAGACTTTTTGAAGATAGCCGATGACTCCTGTAATAAGGCTCAGACTGAGAACATCATCGAAGAAGTCGCAGATGGTTCTCGAATAATCTCGTTAGCTAAAGCCAATGCTTATAAGGATTACAGCGCAGTATATATCGATGCCCAAGGCAAAGCTCAAGTCATCTATGAAATGGAACTTACCGTGTGTGGTCCTGGTTATCTTATCTCGATGCAGAAGGAAGCTAACCACGACAACAGCGGGGAGTATGAGCATCACGTGAAGCTAAACAAAGATGGCACATACACTTGGACCCAATATGCCTATGGCTCTGGTGATACAAACTCTAAAGAAAACTTCGACACAACTTTGTTTACGGTTGAAGACGGCATTATCACCGCAGCTGATACTAAAGCATACGATTACACATTCCAATACGGAGCTATTAGTTCAGCAGATATGCAAGTCTTCAAGAAGACCATCGATGCAGAATTAGAAAGAATCAATCAATAGCTTTCGGATTGTTTCTCTCCGCATTGAATTTTATATAAAGTCTTCTAACCACAAACGCTGCGGCCAACACGATAACAGCGCAAACCAAGATCGTACCCCTGATTCCAATTAGAGCAGCCAGCCCACCAACTAATGGTGAACCTAATGGGGCACCACCCATAAAGATCATCAGGTAGATTCCCATAACTCGCCCACGAAGATTGCTATCGGTATTACTTTGCACATAAGTATTTGCTGAAATCAAAGTGAGCAAAACAGAAGCTCCTAATAGTGGCAACATACACGCATAAAGCAGTGGGCTAGGTAAGTAAGCCGATACCATCAACAAAACGGAGAAGACAGCAGCTCCTCTGAGAATGTTTCTGATGGTTCGCTGTTTCTCTAGGCGAGCAGCTAAAACAGCGCCAGTCAAGGAACCAACGGCGAGAATACTGCCAAGCACTCCGAACTCACCTGGCCCATAGTTGAATTCATGGGTTGCCATCAGGGCAATAAAGATCTGGAAGTTCAGACCAAAAGTTGTAGTGAAGAACACCATGACCATGACTAGTGAGATATCTCTACGTTTTAGAACATACTGGAAAGCCTCTTTAAGTTTGTTATCCCGTTTTGGTTTTACAGTGATGTGGAGATCTTCGTCCTTAATAAATAGAAGAGTTACAACCATCACCACGTAAGTTGCAGTGTTGAGTAAGAACGATGGACCGGTCTTGAAGTTAGCAATCAGAAAACCACTAAGAGCAGGACCAATGAGCCTTCCAGCATTGAAGTTAGCTGAGTTTAGGCTAACCGCGTTAGCTAAGTCATCTTTACCAACTAGTTCGCTAGTGAAGCTAATTCGAATCGGGGAGTCAACTGCAGTGAAGATACCAAGCAGGAAAGCTAAAGCGTAAACGTGCCAGAGTTGAACGCTTCCGGAGATAACTAAGAGCCCAAGGATTACTGATGAAAGACCGGCACCAATGTTGGTAATCAGCAGTAATTTACGCTTGTTGAAGCGATCAGCTAACAAACCACCGTAAAGGCTCAGCAATAAAGCGGGCAAGAATTGAACAGCCGTTACTAAACCTAGGTTTGCAGGATCGTTGTTGGTTAGTTCTAGCACTAACCAGTCTTGGGCTACCCGTTGAGTCCAGGTACCGATGTTAGATAGAGCGTTGGCCGGATAGAGAATTCTAAAGTTACGGTGTTTGAAGGATCTTAGGGCTGGACTTTGGGCCACTAGACAAATCTACTCTTCTTAGAATGCGATAGTTTTAGTTTCATGAAGTTTCGTCAAATTGCACTTGGCTGTGATGACCTTGTTAGAGCCAGAGAGTTCTATACCCGTCTTTTAGGCAAAGAAGCACTAGCTACTTTTGATCCTCCAGGTTTTTGCTTCTTCGACATGGATGGCACGCGATTGATGATCGAGGTTGGTGCACCAAGGTCCCTTATTTATATTGAAGTTCCTGATGTTAGAACCACAGTTGAAGAGTTAAAGGAACGTGGTTTCAACATCACCACAGAACCACATGTGGTATTCCCTGACAACGGAGGCATCTTCGATAAGCCAGGTAACGAATGGTTAGCCTTTGTTGAAGACTCAGAGGGCAACAACATCGGTTTGATGAGTAGAGAAGTTCTTTAGGCCTCTTCAGGTGTCTGTGGCATCTGTCGCATGGTTCTCAAAGGTGAGAACAAGACGAAACCAGCTGCAAACACAGAACAGACTGCACCGATCCACATAGTTGGGATAACCCCAATTGAATCCCCCAATAATCCAGAAAGCAATGCACCAATCGGCATACAGCCCCAAACCATAAACCTAATCGAAGCGTTCATTCTGCCCAGCAGTGGCTTAGGGCAGATTCGTTGTCTAGCGGTCACCTGAGTGATGTTGTATGTCAGAACTGTGAAAGAAGTGAAGGTGGCGTTGAAGATAAGTGCTGGTAATGCCAGCTCTCTAGGCATTAGCCAAGACAAAGGGATAAACAATTGGCTAAACCCCATAGTCACTGCAGAAATAACTATCAAAGGTCCTTCACCAAATAACTTGATTAGTTTTGGTGTGGTTGATGCACCTAATAACCCACCAACAGAGGCAAAGGCAGTCATCACACCAAAGGCAACCGCATCAAAACCTAAATACATAGATCTAAAGAAATAAAGGGCGAACATGGTGTTGGTTATAGTTCCAAACAGATTGCTGGTTGATGTTGTAAAGGAGATAGCCCTAATCAGTCTTTGATTCCAAACGAAAGAAAGCCCTTCGGCTATTTCTTTAGTGATTGGTCTTCTATCTGCTTTAACAGCAGGAACTTCTTTGTCCCTGATCAACATCAAAGAGAAAGCTGAAACAGCAAAGCTAAAGGCATCAAAAATCAACAGCAATGGAGCCTTAACAAACTTTAGAAGTGTGCCAACAATGCCGGGGCTAGCAACACCTGAAATCTGAGAGGTTATCTCCAGACGTGAGTTACCTAAACCGATGTATTCCTTTGGAAGAAGAATTGGAACATAGCTCTGGTAAGAAACGTCAAAGAAGACTGTTGCAACAGACCCTACAACACCAATCACCATCAACTGATAGATGTTTAGATAGTCCAAGACATAAAGCAGTGGGATCAAACCAATTCCAACCATGCGAACAATGTCCGCAACAATCATCACTTTTCTTTTAATCCAACGATCAACTAAAGCACCAGCAAGCAATCCGAAGATCAGAAAAGCAGATGTGTCAGCGGCCCCCAATAAACCCATCTGCAGCTCTGTGGCATTTAGAAATGTAACGGCAATAACTGGAAAAGCGATACCGGTCATTTGTGAACCAAAGGAGCTCACAGTTTGCCCTATCCAAAGAGCAAGGAAACCTGGTTGCTTAGATACTTTTAATTTTTCAGACACCAGTTAAAACTAACAACCCCAGCTATAAATAACTGGGGTTGTTAGATAACTGAAATTTAGTTCTTTTTAGCTCTTAGAGTTTGGAAACCAATTGCTCCAGCACCAGCTAGACCAACAAGAATTCCCATAATCGTCAAAGAATTTGATGAATCAGAAGTACCTGAAGCTAGTGGTAGGCCAGTTAGAGTCTTTTCCTCAATACCAGTGGTCTGCATGATGTTGTCATACATGATCGGAGC
>DDPP01000089.1 GCA_002342255.1 Micrococcales bacterium UBA2465 | reverse complement strand
GAAGCCTGACCGATTTTATCCATTGGGACATCAACCATGATCACACCGGTCAACTGGGCGGTAGCCAGACCAACACCGATTCCGTAAACAAATAGGCATGGAGCCAATGGGCCCCAACCAACACTGTCGTTAGCGAATAGTGCAACACCTAGGACACCTAGCAGTTCCAGAGCAACACCGATTCTTACCGCCATTGCGGGAGCTAGCTTTCCGCTGAGTGCACCACCGACTGCAGAAGCTAGGAATGCTCCACCGGCTAGCCAAAGCAACACTAGACCTGAATCAACCGGGGATAACCCTAGAACGTTTTGCAACCAAAGAGGGATTGCAAAGAGAATTCCAAACTCACCCATAGAAATAATCAATGCTGCGATTGAACCGTTACGGAATGATGCAACACTGAAAAGATTGAGATCAAGCAAGACTGGCTTGTGTGCCTTTTCCCTGGCTCTTTCCCAGAGCACGAACATAACACCGAAAATAACTGACAGACCAAGAGCAACTGGAATGATTGAGATTCCGCTGGTTCCCCAGCTCCAATCACCAATCTTGAACTCTTTGTTCACGTTCCACCAACCAAAGTTGCGACCTTCAATCAACCCGAACACCAAGCTCAGGAACAAACCAACAGATAGGAACGAACCTAAAATATCTGGAGTTCCAGATCGCTGTTGCATTTTTGATTCGTTTACAAACAAGAGCAGACCAACTGCAACCAGCAGACCCAATGGCAAGTTAATTGCAAAGGCTAAGCGCCATCCTTCGAGTCCAAAGAAATCATTAATACCAGCTAGCCAACCACCGAGCACAGGTCCAAGGGCAACCATGCCACCGATAGTTGCTCCCCAAACAGCAAAAGCAATTCCGCGCTCTTTGCCCTGGAAGTTAGCATTCACCAAAGAAAGAGTTGTTGGCAAAACCATAGAGCCACCGAATCCCTGCAAGATACGTGCAATTAGCATCTGGGAAACATCATTGCTGTATCCAGCCCACACTGAGGCACCGATGAAAATTATGATACCTATCACTAGTAACAGGCGACGACCGATGCGGTCAGCTATCGAACCCCAGACTAGAAGTAATGCCGCGAAAACTAAAACGTAGCTTTCCTGAACCCATTGAATCTGACTGCTATCTAGATTCAATGCTTTCTGCACTTTAGGGAATATGGTGTTGACGATAGTTCCGTCAATAATTACCAAAGAAATTGCCATCGAAATGAAGACAAGCCCGATCCAACGTAAACGGGAGAAAACAGCCATTATGAAACTTTCTAGTATTTGATTTGCGTCATCGCAAAAGAGGGGTTTAGCCCTAGACAAGCCTAGTCCTGCGGTTTCAAAGACACCGAGAGGGTCAAAAGAGATTTGTTGAAAAATAACTGTGGCTGGACGCGGGATTGAACCGCGGACCTAACGATTTTCAGTCGTTCGCTCTACCAACTGAGCTATCCAGCCTCAACCTAGATTCAGGCTGAGCGATTATTAATCGCAGCGATCCTGACGGGACTTGAACCCGCGACCTCCGCCGTGACAGGGCGGCGCGCTAACCAACTGCGCTACAGGACCATCAGTACTACAAATACAACGCTATCGTGACCCCAACGGGATTCGAACCCGTGCTACTGCCGTGAAAGGGCAGCGTCCTAGGCCACTAAACGATGGGGCCGGCAAAGCGTTGTGCTTTACAGCACCAAGGGTCTAGGTTACTTTGTTTTCTCAGGTTGAGCAACCTCAAGAACAGGCGTTGCGGTGTTAGTTTAGATAAAAGCCACTAAATAAGGGGAGGAGACTGCTGTGAGATTGCCCGCCAAGCGCCTAATCGGTCTTTTCCTGGTTGGTGGCCTGATTTTGACCCCATTGGCTTTAGATTCGGCTGAGGCTAAAAAGCCTTATCCAAGTGCCCAAGAGGTTGAAAACGCCAGAAAAAATGTTGCCAAAAAGAAGGCCATGATCAAGCGCCTTCAAACCATCATCCAAGATTTAACCAAAGAGCAACTGGCTTTAGAAAAAGTCGCCATGATCAAGGCTGAGAAATACAACCAAGCCAAAGACGAAGAGGACGCCGTAGCCGCCAAGGTAAAAACCTTGCAGAAGAAGGTTGATTCAGCTACCGCTGAAGCTAATGCTGCTCAAACCCAACTTGGCAGAATTGCCAGTCAGATGTGGCGCGATGGCGCTGCTGGAACTTCATTGAATCTATTTTTGAATTCCAAAAAAGCCGGCAACCTTTTATATCAACTAGGCGCTCAGGAAAAGATTGCTCAATCAAGCGATCAAATTTATAAAACTGCTATTCAAAGGCAGCAATATGCAAAATCTCTTCAGGCTCAACTAAAAGTTGCCAAAGTTGAACTTGCTGCTAAAACCAAAGTTGCTCAAACTGCTCTTCGACAAGCACAGAATGCAGCGAATGCTTTGCAAGCAAAAGTAGATGAGCAGAAGAGACTTAACGTTACCTTCACCGCGCAGCTAGCCCGACTTGAAAACATAAGCGCTTCGTTGGAACAACAGCGAATCCAAGGTCTGATTGATGAGTGGCGTCAAGAACATGGCACCGGTCCTATCGATGCACCAAGTCTTTACGATGTTGGTCCACCAGATACTAACAAGGTGGATATTGCTTTTGCTTTTGCTAAGCAACAACTTGGTGAAAGATATGTTCTTGGCGGCATCGGTCCAAACGTTTGGGATTGTAGCGGTATTACTAAAGCAAGTTACGAAGCTGCTGGAATTTATATTGGAACTCACTCAGCCACAAACCAATTTAGAACTATGGCTGCTAAGCGGAGATTGATTCCAATTAAGGACGCTCAACCTGGAGATCTGATGTGGTATTCCTACGTTGATGATTTTGATGGGGATAAGTATCACGTGGTTTTGTATTTAGGTGACAACATGATGCTTGAAGCACCTAACCCGTTGAGAACAGTGAGAATTGTTCCTTTGCGCCAAGGAGATCTCTTCCGCTACGCCGGCCGGCCATCACCATAGGAAATTTAGATGTCTGACGAGAGGCAGGT
>DDPP01000093.1:8766-9191 GCA_002342255.1 Micrococcales bacterium UBA2465 | reverse complement strand
AGCGCTTCATTGCCAAGGGGTTCCGTGCGCTTTTGGAAATAAACCAAAGCAGAGTCAACATTAGGAGCTGGCCAAAAGACATTTCTACCAACATTGCCAGCAAGATTAGCCAGCGAATACCAAGCCAACTTGGCACTCGGTGCCCCATAAACCTTAGAACCAGGGGTTGCTGCTAATCGGTGTGCAACTTCAGCTTGAACTAAAACTACACCACTTTGAATGCTTGGGAAATGTTCCAGAAAATGCAATAAGACCGGGACGGAAATGTTGTATGGCAGATTTGCCACCAAAGCATCAGGTTGCATCGGTAATTCAGTTACCCGCAATGCATCAGCATGAACAAGTTGGAAGTTCTTGTTTGATGTTTTAGTGGCAACGGTATTGGCAATAGCGGCTGCCATTTTGTTGTCAACTTCAACAGCAAC
>DDPP01000093.1:6258-8697 GCA_002342255.1 Micrococcales bacterium UBA2465 | reverse complement strand
CCAAACTCTGCAGCCAGAGTTCTAATCTCAGCAGCTCCCAACAACTCAGACATTTAGACCTTCAGCCCATGAGCCATAAACAGCTTCTGTGTTTCTGGTTATCTCACTGGCCATATCATCCGCAGAGATTCCTCTCACTTCTGCCATTTTGCGAACTGTTAGCGGAATCAGATAGGGAGAATTAGGTCTTCCTCTAAAAGGTTCTGGCGTTAGAAAAGGTGCATCGGTTTCAACCAAAATCAATTCACTGGGCAGTATGGCTAGGGCTTCTCTCAAGCTTTGATTCTTTTTGAAGGTAATGGTTCCGGCAAAAGATGCATACCAGCCATGTTCAATTAGAATCTCTGCTAATCCACGGTCACCACTGAAACAGTGGAAAACAGTTCGCTCTGGAGCACCCACTCTAAGCAAGGTTGAAACAACATCGTCATGAGCATCGCGGTCATGAATCTGCAGTGCAATGTTGTTTTCTTTAGCTATTTGAATATGCGCTTCAAAGCTGTGTTGCTGCAGATACCGAAGTTCTTCCCCAGTCCTGAAGTAATCCAAACCTGTTTCACCGACTGCTCGAACCCTAGGCTGTATTGCTAAGGCAGCTATCTCAGCAATAGCTCCATCCAATTCCGAAATACTGGAATACTCAGCTGCCACATTGGGATGCAGAGCAACTGCCGCCAGCAGTCTAGGTTCAATGGCAGCGGTGGCTGCTGACCACTTAGAAGTCTCAACCGAACCACCGACCTGGACTCCACCTAGGATTCCAGCCTGATTGGCAAGTTCTAGGTGCTCGCGATAGTCCATCGGGTTTTCCCCATCGGCTATCTCAAGGTGGGTGTGGTTATCGTAGGTACCGACATTTAGTGGTTCTGGTAAGTCTGGATAACTGAGATCCCTAGTCGAACCGTCTTCAGCTTTGCGGTCTCTGACTCTTATGTAGTTTTCGCTTCGAGTATCGTTACTCATCTTTACTCTCGATGCGAGGGAACAGCACCGCTAAATCTGAAACTCTTGACGAACCCAATTGACCCCAGTTGCCTGCTTCAGAAATATCCTGGTCAGCTAGTTCACCTAGTTTTCCTTCGGTAAGAGCTGCCCAAAGTTTTGCTGCTGCCTGAGGAATGATCGGATTCAACAAAACATTTAGAATTCGCAATCCTTCACTCGAACAATACAAAACGGTCTGCAGTCTTTCTGTATTTGCTTCATCCTTGGCTAACACCCAAGGTTCGGAAACAGTGATGTAATTATTCAGTTCATCAACCAGAGTCCAGATAGCTGTAATAGCATCACCGATAGCAACTTCATCCATAAGTCGATTTGCATCAGCAGAAGCTTTTTCTGCAACAGCAATGAGTTTCTTATCGATTTCTAGATACTCACCTGGCTGTGGGATAACCCCATCGAAATATTTTTTCACCATGGCAATAGTTCTAGATGCAAGGTTTCCAAAACCATTGGCTAATTCAGCTTGGTATCTTGCTGAAAGATCTTCCCAACTGAATGAACCATCTTGACCAAAGTTAATTGCTTTCATGAAGTAATAACGGAAAGCATCAGAACCAAAAACTGAAGTAATTTGTTCTGGAACAATTCCATTTAGTTTGGATTTCGACATTTTCTCGCCACCGACTAACAACCAGCCGTGACCATAAATCTGTTTAGGTAATTCCATACCGGCAGCCATCAACATGGCCGGCCAAATAACCGCGTGGAAACGTAGTATTTCTTTACCCACTATATGGATATCTGCTGGCCAGTATTGTTCAAACTTGGCATCGTCCTGGCCATAGCCAATTGCTGTTATGTAGTTCAACAGGGCATCAAACCAGACATAGGTGATGTGCGAATCATCCCAGGGGATGTCAATACCCCAGTCAAACTTTGCTTTAGAGCGAGATATAGAAAGGTCATCCAAGCCCATACTCACAAAGGAAACCACTTCGTTTTTAGCCGATTCTGGCTGGATGAAGTTTGGATTCTCTTTATAGTGATCCAAAAGAGGCTGCTGAAACTGGCTCAGTTTGAAGAAGTAATTGTTCTCCTCAAGCATTTCAACCGGCTTGGAGTGGGTGCTGCAGACCTGCTGACCAGCAAATTCACCTTCCCCGTCAACCAAATCATTCTTGTTCTTATATTCTTCACAGCCAACGCAATAAGCGCCTTTGAATGAGCCCTGATAGATGAAACCAGCGTCATAAACCTTCTGCAAGAACTTTTGAACGTTTACCTTATGGCGTTCTTCAGTGGTGCGAATGAAATCCTGGTTGTCGATGTCGATAGTCGCCAATAGCGGTAACCACTCATCGTGCACCAGTTTGTCTACCCAAGCTTTAGCGCTAACCCCATTTTCTTCAGCACTTCTAAGAATCTTTTCACCATGCTCATCAGTTCCAGTGAGCATGAACGAATCCATCCCCTGAGCGCGGTGCCATCTAGCCA
>DDPP01000093.1:5987-6178 GCA_002342255.1 Micrococcales bacterium UBA2465 | reverse complement strand
AAAACGAGCGATTTGGCTTAGTCATTAGGTCAAGTCTATTCGGCTCTAGAGGCAATGGTCTGGTCGTAAAGTTCGCTCTTTGAAACATTGGCAAGTCCCGCTACTAAGCTCACGGCATCCTTTAGGGATTTTCCTGAAGACTTCAAAGCTTCCACCAGTTCCACCAATTCAGCATGATCAACAACTCGTTC